>CANRFE010000025.1 GCA_947629805.1 uncultured Clostridia bacterium
TGACGAAGAAGTAAATAAATAGTAAAATGAAAAATGTAAATAGTAATAACTTATAAACATAATACTTTATGCATAAAAAAGAATAATAAGGAAAAGCTAAAAAAACATAGGAGGAAAAGAAAAATGAAAAACAGAGGAATTACTTTAGTGAGCTTAGTTGTAACAATTATTATTTTAATTATTTTAGCAGGAATTAGCTTGAATTTAGTTTTAGGGGAAAATGGGTTATTCCAAATGGCGAAAAAGGCAAAAGAGAATATGGAACTAGCTCAAACAGAAGAGCAAGAACAATTAAATGCATTATATACGCAGTTAGAATCAGAAGTAAGTGGAGATGGTTCTGAAGATGGGGGAACCTCTTATGATATTATAGGAAAACTAGTAGAGTTTAAGAAAGCAATAGCAGACTATATAGAAGAGGCAGGAGGAGAAAAACCAGAATATACAGCAGAAAAAGAAGAATATGGAGAAGCCATCAAGGGAATAGTAGCCAATGTAACGAAGGATGCAACAGTAACAAAAGAACAAATTCTAACAGGACAAACGGCATGGGTAAAAGGACAATTATTAATAGGAACAATGGCAAATAATGGGGCGGTAAATAAAACCTTAAAAGCAGGAGAAAGTTATACGATAGCAGAAGGGTATCATGATGGAAACGGAAGTATAACCGTAAGTGGACTAACAGAGCAAACAACAGGAGATGCAAAAGCAGCAGAGATATTAGCCGGAAAGATAGCATGGGTAAATGGAGAAAGAGTAACAGGAAGCATGAAAAATAATGGAGCATTAAATCCAAAAGCCCTAAATGCAGGAGAAAGCTATCCTATTCCAGAAGGTTATACGAGTGGAGGAACAGTAACAACAAACAGTTTAGAGAGTCAAACCCCAGGAGATGCAGCAGAAGAAGATATAGCAGAGGGAAAAACAGCTTGGGTAAATGGAGTAAAATTAATAGGAAATGCCGTTACGCGGTAATAAAACGGCGCTTGTTTCTTGTTCCTATTATACTAATTTTTATGGTTATGATAAGGAAGGTTATGTAATATTGGTTTTTGAATGTTCGAATTGTAAAAAAATTAAATTTTCAAGTGTATCAAATAATAGATTTACTTTACAATTTGGAAAATCTGCTACAACTTCCATATCTTATGCAAATGTAGCAGCAAATGCAGAATACTCTTTAGAAGGTTGTAATTACTATGGCTTACGTCTTAATTTTGCTCGTGCAAATCATGATGGAGGTGCTTCTGGAGGCTTTGGAGCAATAACGGTTGAATAAAAGAAGGAGTGCAATTTCAAACAAGAAAATTTTGAAAAAAATTTTAGAAGTAAAAAGTAGAAAATGAAAACGAAGTAAAAAGGAAATAATAAAACGCTTGCTAAGAAGAAAGAGGTATGCTATAATAATAATAGCCAAAAAGAAAATAGAAAGAAGAAACATTGGGGAATATAGGTATTTCCCAATGTTTTTAATAAAAAGGCAAATGGGAGAAAAAGAATGGACAAAATACAAAAATTTTTAGCCTACCATGGAAAAATTAATATTACCTGTATAGAAACAACACAATTAGTAGAAAAAGCAAGAAAAGTACATGACTTAAGCCCTGTAGCAACAGCAGCATTAGGCAGGTGCTTAACAAT
Organism: uncultured Clostridia bacterium; assembly: GCA_947629805.1. Taxonomy (GTDB): domain Bacteria; phylum Bacillota; class Clostridia; order TANB77; family CAG-508; genus UMGS1663. Next base: position 1,645 of record CANRFE010000025.1, read on the forward strand.
GGGAGCTTTAATGGCAAGTAATTTAAAACAAGAGGAAGATAGCATTACGCTTCAAATAAAAGGAAATGGACCAATCGGAGGAATAACCGTTACAACTGACGGAAAAGGTAGAACAAGAGGTTACGTAGGAAACCCACAAGTAGACGTTCCTTTAAGAAAAGATGGAAAGTTAAATGTAGGACAAGCAGTGGGAAAAGAAGGTTTCTTATATGTGATAAAAGATATTGGCTTAAAAGAACCTTATATTGGTATGGCAAAATTAGTATCAGGAGAAATTGCAGAAGACTTTGCTAACTATTACTATATCTCAGAACAAAAAAATACAGCAGTAGCATTAGGAGTATTAGTCAATCAAGAAGGAGTAAAAAAGGCAGGAGGTTTTATAGTATCCAGCATGCCGGATGCTACCGAAGAAGAATTATTTATTTTAGAAAATCGTTTACAAGAAGCAAAGCCAATTACCAAAATGTTAGAAGAAAATAAAACTTTATTAGAAATTGCACAAGATATCACAGGAGAAGAAAACCTAAAAAAACTAGAACAAGAAGAAAAAACTCCAAAATATGAGTGTACTTGTAGTAAAGAAAAAATGGAAAAAGCGTTGCATTCTATAGGAGAAGAAGAATTAAAAAAGATAATAGCAGAAGACAAAAAAATAGAAATGGTTTGTCAATTTTGTAACAAAAAATACGAATTTACATGTCCCATAAGGGACGTTTTCTAAAGGAGCATCTGTCCCTTTTGGGACATAATGGGAAGAAAGGTGCAAAAAGAAAAAGGAGGAAACAATGTATTTAATTGTAGGATTAGGTAACCCAGAAGAAGATTATAATAGAACAAGACATAATATGGGGTTTCATGTAATTAATAAAATAGCACAAAAATACCAAATTGCTATCAATAAGAAAAAATTTGATAGTTTCTATGGAGAAGGTACTATAGAAGGTGTAAAAGTCATTCTTCTAAAACCACAAACGTATATGAATTTAAGCGGAGAAGCTATTGTTCAAGTAGTTCGTTTTTATAAAATTCCTATGGAAAATGTATGCATTATTTATGATGATATGGATGTTGAACCGGGGCAAATTAAAATTAGAAAAAAGGGTGGACCCGGTTCGCATAATGGAATGAAATCTGTTGTAGAAAATTTACAAACAGAAGAATTTGCAAGAATTCGTGTAGGAATAGGAAGTCCACAAAGAAAAGAAGATAGTATTTCTTATGTGATTGGGGCTATTCCAGAAGAAGAGGAAAAGATTTTAGATAAAGCTACTACAAAAGCAGCAGAAGCAATGGAAAATATATTAAAAGAGGGAATTGACAAAGCGATGAATCAATTTAATTAAGAAAGGAAAAGAATGAAAGAATTAGTTATTGTGCAAACCCAACAAGAAAAGCAAATTGCCTACGTAGAAGATGGTACCTTGCAGGAATATTATAAAGAGCAAAAAGACAAAAAACGCTTAGAAGGAAATTTGTATATTGGCAAAGTAGTAGATGTTTTACCAGGGATGCAAGCTGCTTTTGTAGACATTGGAGAAGAAAAAAATACCTTTTTGCATATTCAAGATGTATTGCCAAAAATGAGTAATATAACGGGAAATAAAGGAGAAGATTTAGAAAAATATAATATTCAAGATTATATAAAAACAAATCAAATGCTTTTGGTACAAGTAAAAAAAGATAGTAATAATAGCAAAGGAGCACGTGTTAGTACGAATATTCAAATAGCAGGAAGATTTGTAGTGGTGCTTCCAGAAAATGATTTTATTACCGTATCCCAAAAAATAGAAAATCCGGAAGAAAGAAATCGATTAATTACAATTGCAACCCAAGTAAAAAAAGATAAGAAAATAGGGATTATTCTTCGCACTGCAGCAGAAAAAAAAGAAGAAGATTTATTAAAAAAAGATATAGAAAATACAATACGAAAATTAGAAACCTTACAAAATAAATTTGAGCAAGAAAAACAAAAAAAGATACCCATGATTTTAAAACAAAGTGATACTATTTTAGAAAAAGTTTTGTTAGATTTAGCAGATAATAATTTAGAAAAAATATGGGTAAACACGGAAGAATTACAAAAAGAGGTAGAAAACATTTTAACAGCCTTGCAGGAAAACGTATTAGTACCAGTTACATTGCAAAAGCAAGAATTAGAAAAGAAATATGATATAGCAAGTCAAGTAGAAAAATTAAAAAATCGAAAAATTTGGTTAAAATGTGGAGGTTTTATTACTATTGATAAAACAGAAGCATTAACGGCGATTGATGTAAACTCACGGAAAATTTACAGGAAAAGAAAATTTAGAAAAAACGGTATTAAAAGTAAACGAAGAGGCAAGCATTGAAATTGCAAAACAATTAAGACTTCGTGATATTGGAGGAATTATTGTAATTGATTATATTGATATGCAAGAAGAAAAAAGTAAGCAAGAAGTAATAAAAACGTTAAAAGCGAGTCTAAAACAAGATAGGGCAAAAACTCAAATTATGCAATTTACAAAGTTAAATTTATTAGAAATGACAAGAAAACACATTTTTAGTGCAGAATAAATTGGTTAAATAAAAAAGTAGGTGGAAAAAATTCACCTACTATAATCTTTTCATTTCCTCAAATCGTTTAATTTTTTGGGTTGTTGTTTTTATGAAAGGCTCTGTTGTGATTTTAATATCAAATATATTTTTATATTTTGGTATTTGCGTATTTACTTTTTTCACTTCTTCTTTCAAAAATCTATAAATTTCTTCTTCTGTCTTTCCTTGAAACATTTCATTTTGTGCGTCATATACTAATTTAGCACAAATTCTATCTGGGTTATGAGGTGCTGCATATACAAAACTTTCTACCACATAAGGAGATTCATTTAATAAAGATTCTATTTCTTGTGGGAAAATTTTCTTTCCGCTAGTTAAAACAATCATATCTTTAATTCTACCAGTTACAAAAAGGTAGCCATTTTCATCTATTTTTCCTAAATCACCTGTATGAAACCAGCCATCAACAATAGTTTGTTTCGTTTTTTCTTCATCTTCATAGTAGCCAAGCATAACATTTGGACCTTTTACGGTAATTTCTCCAATTCCATTTTCATCTGGGTTAGCAATTTTAACATCTTGACAGAATTGAGGACGACCTGCACTACCAGGTTTTTGGTATTTATCATTTTCCGAAGAAATAACAGGAGACGTTTCTGTTAAACCATATCCTTGAATCATAACTACCCCAATGCTATTGAAGAACTTAATTACTTTTATATCTGCAGAGGCAGAACCATAAATAATGGTTCTTAGTCTTCCACCTAGGTTATCTAAAATGCTTTTAAATAATTTTCTTCGAATATCAATATGGAAGAATAGTAAGAAATTAGAAAGTGCCATCATCAATTTTACTGGAATTTCTAATTTTTTTTGTTTAATTGTCTTCCAAATTTGTCGATACATAATTTCTAAAACAGCAGGAACGCATACCATTCCACTAATTTTATATTCTACTAAGTTTTTCGCAATATGTTTTAAACCATCGCAATAGCAAATTTCAAAACCAACAAAGAAGCAGAATAGGTAAGTGGCTGTACATTCTAAAGTGTGGTGAAGGGGAAGAAAAGAAAGAATATTATCATCGTCTTTTGCCTTAATTAAGGTAGTCATACCAGATACATTAGAGCAAATATTTCTTTGGGAAAGCATAACGGCTTTTGACATACCCGTAGTTCCAGAAGTAAAAATTAAAACAGATAGCTTGTCTGGGTCAATGGTAATATGATCATAAGCAGTGTTACCATTAACAAGAAGCATTTTCCCTTCTTCTATTAACTGCCAAAAAGAAAGAATACCATTTTCTTCATCATGGCTATCTGCATTCATATTAATATAATATTTTAAATTTGTTATCTTCTTTTCTTTAATGTTTTTAAAAGTTTCTAAAAACTTTCCGTCAAACACAACAGCTTCTGCCTTGCTTCTAATTAAAGAGGTTTCAATTTCATTTTGTGGTAAAAGATGGTCTAGTGGAACAGAAACCATATTGCCATTATTAATTGCCATATAAGATACAGGCCATGGATATTGATTATGGCTAATAATCGCTACTTTTTTACCCTCTAACCCCATATCTAAAAGTTTTGTAGAAAGTGCTTTTACATGCTCGAAATGTTCCTGAAACGTAACATGTACATATTCTGGCACTTTTGCCGTAGCATCTTTTTTATAAGTAAAAGCCACTTTATTTGCAAATTTAGCAGTTGCCGTGTTAATTAATTCACGAAAAGTATCCACGTGCATTTCTGGATAAATCATATTTTTTTGTGGCTTAAAAGTATTGCTCATGTTAAAAACTCCTATCTTTATTAAAATTTTTTCCATTTATTTCTCTCATTATATTCTAAAATGAAAAAAATTACAAGAAAATTGACCATTTCGACTAACATTTTTTTGGGGGCAAAAGAATACAATATTTGACAAAAAATAATTTTTTTATTTACAATAAATTAAAAAGATAATATAATAAATAAAATATTAGAGAGAAGGTAATTGTATGAAACAAATTATTGTCATAAATGGAAGTGGCGGAGTAGGAAAAGACACATTTGTAGAATTCTGTCAGAAATATTGCAAAATTAAAAATATTTCTTCCGTAGATAAAGTAAAAGAAGCAGCAAGAGTCCTAACAGGTTGGGATGGCTCTAAAGATGAAAAATCCAGAAAATTGTTAGTTGATTTAAAACAGTTAGGAATACAATATAATGATGCACCTTTTAAGTACATAGTAGAAAGCGCAGAAAAATTTAAAAACACAGAAGAGGAGATAATGTTTGTTCATATTAGAGAAATTGAAGAAATAGAAAAAGTAAAAAAAGCTACTAATGCAAAAACATTATTAGTTACTAATAAAAATGTTCCTATTATTACCTCTAATGAGTCAGATAAAAATGTTATGAATTATCAATATGATTTTTATATAAAAAATGATGGAACACTAGAAGATTTAGATATGGTTGCGAACAAATTTATTAACAGTTTTACAGAAAAATAATTTTAAGATAAATAGGTTATCATATCTATTTGTACCCTTAAAAAACACAGAAAGGATAGAAATAAAAAATGAAAGTAGGGTTTGTTCATTTGGGATGTAGCAAAAATTTGGTAGATACGGAAATGACCATAGGACTATTTAGAAAAAATGGCTACCAAATTGTAAATAGCGCAAAAGAAGCCGATATTATTGTGATTAATACTTGTGGGTTTATTACCCCTGCCAAAGAAGAAGCCATAAACACTATTTTAGAAATGGCAGAAGAAAAGAAGAGAAAATGTAAATATTTAATTGTTATGGGGTGCTTAGTGCAACGTTACAAAGAAGATTTACAAAAAACCATTCCAGAAGTAGATTTATGGATTAAATATGATTCTTATAATACGATTTGGGAACAAATAGAAGCGGTAATTAAACCGGAAAAAACGGAAGTAAAAACATTAGATTTTTTCAATAGAACCATTACGACAGGAGAAAATTTTGCCTATTTAAGAATTGCAGAAGGTTGTAGCAATTTTTGCACTTATTGTGCTATTCCTAAAATTAGAGGAAAATATAATAGTAGAAAAATAGAAGACATTTTAGAAGAAGCAGAACAGCTTGCAAAAGAAGGGTATAGAGAAATCATTGTCATTGCACAAGACACCACAAAATATGGAATCGATTTATATGGAAAACCACGCTTAGCAGAATTATTGCAAAAACTATGTAAAATACAAGGCATAAAATGGATTCGTTTCTTATATGCCTACCCAGAAACCATTACCGATGAACTAATAGAAGTAGTAAAAAAGGAAGAAAAGATTTGCTCTTATTTTGATATTCCGATTCAACATATTGCAAACCCAGTCTTAAAAAGAATGAATCGAAAAAGTGATAAGCAGAGTATTGAAAAGCTAATTGCAAAATTAAGAAAAGAAATTCCAAATGTTGTTATTCGAACAACGGTAATGGTAGGTTTCCCAGGAGAGACCAAAGAAGACTTTGAAGAATTATATGAATTTGTAAAGAAAACGAAATTTGATAGATTAGGTGCCTTTTCTTATTCCAAAGAAGAAAATACACCAGCAGAAAAATTACCAAATCAAATTCATTGGAGCACAAAGAAAAGTAGATATAATAAAATTATGAGTTTGCAACAAAAAATAGCAGAAGAAAAACAAAAAGAATTAATTGGAACCAAACTAGAAGTATTAGTTGAAACGAAGACTTTTGATAATCAATATTATGTAGGAAGAAGCTATAGGGAAGTGCCAGACATTGATGGACTAATTTATATTCCTATGACAGAAAAAGACTTATTAGGAAAATTTATAACTTGCACCATTACTAGTGTGCAAGGCTACGACCTAATAGCAAGTTTATAAAAAAGAAGAAAAAAATATAAAAACAGCCCTAAATAAAATAATTATTTAGGGCTATAAAATGTCTTAGAGATTGCATGAAAGATCTAAAGATAACATTTTTTCTTTATTTATTAAAGTCAACTTTTACATTTTTTCTTGCTTCCTCACTATCTACTGTAAATAAAGATTCTGGGGTAAAGTGAAATAAAGAAGCAACAAAATTGTCTGGAAATACTTCTAACCTTGTGTTGTACATAGTAACGGTATCATTATAAAATTGTCTTGAAAAAGAAATTTTATTTTCTGTTTCTGTTAAGCTATTTTGTAATTCACTAAAATTTTGATTTGCTTTTAAATCAGGATAATTTTCAGAAACTGCCATGATTGTTTTTAAAGCACTAGATAAAGCATTGTCTAATTCCGCTTTTTCTTTTACAGAGTTTGCATTAGCCCAAGAAGAACGAAGTTCAGTTACCTTTTCTAATACATCTTTTTCGTGTTCCATGTAACCTTTTACCGTTTCTACTAAATTTGGAATTAAATCGAATCTTCTTTGTAGTTGAACCTCAATTTGACTCCAAGCATTTTTTACTTTTTGTCTTGCTTTTACTAAATTATTATAAATACCAATAATAAATAGTGCAAGGACAACAAGAATAGCTAAAATAATGAAAAATATTGTCATCATAATTCAATCCTCCTTTTCAATTAATATTATCATAGCATAGATAAAATAAAAAGTCAAAATTTTATCTTCCGCCCATTCCGGCCTCCGCCGCCGCCGAAACCACCGCCAGAAGAGAACCCTCCACCAGAGCCACTACCAGAAGAATAATTAAGAGAAGTATAAGTACTCGTAATAGAATGGTCAATAGTATGAATAAAATTATGAGAGAAATTACCATAACTCATCCAATATAAATAAGCATATCCATGTGAAGTCATATAATCCACATCACTAAATTGTGGATAAATAACCTTTAATTGTTTTAATACTGTATCTGCAATGCCAAATGCAGTTGCAAATACTAAATATTTTTCCCATAATACTAATTCAGGAACTTCTTTTTCCTTCATCATAGAAAAATCTTGCATATAATTTTTAAGTCCTATCCATGCTTGTTGCTCATCTACTCCTTTTTGTGTTAAAGTGTAATATCGATTTGCAATTTTAAAACAATAGATAGTGCAAAGAATAGAAGGAATAACATTCACAATCATAAAAGGAATACTTATTATTGAAAGAAATAAATAACCAACTCCTTTTGATAGCCAATTGTTATATTGTTTATATAGATTTTTATCATAGTTTCCTTGCGCTTCTGCTTCATTTTTAGCATAAGTTTCCATACTATTATATTTAGATAGGAACGAAGAAGAATGCTTTTTACAATAGGCTTCAAAGTCATTCATAGTAAATTCTTTGCTAGAACTTACTTTTTCTAATATTTCATATATTTCTAGTTCAGCTTTAGGTAATGATGAAGTATCCATATTTGGAGTTAAAGTAATTTTAATTTCATTTTTCTTTTCCCCTAAAACTTCAAAACTTAAATATTTTTTCAAACATAAATCTAGCATGGTAGCAGAGAACACATTAGACGCATGTAAAGAAAAACTAGAATTTTTGAAATAATATAAAAAGGCTGCTTGTGCAGGGGTTGAATTTTCATTTGGAATATCACGAAAATACTTTGAAGGCATAGTAGGTTTAAAATTTGGAGCCTTCTGTAATTCTATTTTATATTTTTTTACTTTTTTAATAAGAACAATGGCAAGAATAATTCCTATAACATTGGTAAGAGTAAAAAAGCATATCATAACAATTTTCATTACTTTTTGTCTTGTAGCAATTGCTTCTCTTCTTCTATTAGCTTCGTTTGCCCAGGTTTGTTCTTGCTCTAAAATTTGGCCTAATTTATTTTGCGAAGAACGATTATAGTTATTAGCAAATACATAGGTAGGAGTAACCACTCTTACTTCTAACATAGTATGACTAGCTAAATTTTCTACTGAAAAAGAAGTTTTTTGATGAGAGACTTTGCTAATATTTCCATTTAAAGGACCATGTGCCCAAACACGAAAGTCATCAGGATTTGTTATACTAGTAGGTAAGGTAATGGTTCCTGTTACTTTTCTAGCAGGAATAGCAGAGTCAGTACCAATAAATTGCCAGTAAAATTCACTACAATCGGTATAGTTTTTAATAGCATCAACAATAGTGTATTTCATTTCAAAGGTTCTTCTTGCATAACTATTATCTTCTTGAACACCCCATGCAACTTCAAAGTCTCTACTTGAATTTATTAAAGCATAAAAACAATCCTTATCGACATGATATTGTTCTTGGTAAATTCGAGAAAAAGATTTTCGTATGCCACCAGTTGTTTCAACTAATGAAACATTCGTAATGCCCGAATATTTAGTAGAATCTAATTCAAAAGTTTTAAATAAGGTATTGGTATTCTCAATGGAAATATCCCAAATTTCTGTTACATTTGCACTGCCATCTGTATTTAATGTAACATCATAAGATAAATTTTGTAATTCCAAATCTCCTGCATACACATGTGTATGCCATAACAAAAAGAAAGCACTTAAAAATAAAATAATAAAAAGATATTTTTTTCGTTTCATACAAACCCTCCTTTTTATAATTCTATTATATTAAAAAATATGCTATAACACAAGAAAAAGTTTTGATTTTTAGAAACGCTAAGAACCAAAAGCACAAACAAGCCATATAATGTAGTAAGAACTTGCAAAAGGAGGCTTAAAGCAAAACGTACAATGGAAGAAAATACATTAAATAAAGTGAAATTAAATCAGGAAGTGAAAATAAAAAAAATAGATGCTTCTCGGCAATATGAAAAGAAGAATTTTAGATTTAGGAATGATAGAAGGAACCAGAATAAAGCCAGTGTTAAGAAGTCCACTGGGAGATCCAACTGCTTATGAAGTAAGGGGAAGCTTAATTTCGTTAAGAGAAGAAGAAGCAAAGAAAATTTATATTTTCTAAAAAGAACATACCTATTACAAGAATTTTGTAATAGGCATGCTCTTTTTTTTATTTCTTGCATACAAATAAAGTAGAAGAAAAAAAGGGGAGGAATATTATGGGACTAACAGCAAGTTCAACAGGAAGCAAATTATTACAAAAAGATATGGAAGAGTTAAAAGAAAAATGTGATTATACCATTGCTATAGCAGGAAACCCAAATGTGCGGAAAGTCTACTATTTTTAATGCTTTTACACGGCATGAAACAACACACAGGTAACTGGCCACGGAAAAACAGTAGAAAATAGTAGTGGTATTTATGAGTATAACAACAAAAAGTTTTTATTGGTAGATATTCCGGGTACCTATTCTATTATGTCGAATTCAGAAGAAGAAGAAATTGCAAGAGATTATATTTGTTTTGGAAACCCAGATACTACAGTTATTATTGTAGATGCTACTTGTTTAGAAAGAAACCTAAATTTAGTGTATCAAATCATGGAAATTACACCTAATATTGTGGTATGCGTGAATTTATTAGATGAGGCCAAGAAAAAAGGAATTCGCATTGATTTCAAAAAACTAGAAGAAAAATTAGGAGTTCCTGTAGTAGGAACTATAGCAAGAAAGAAAAAAACTTTGAAGAATTTAATGCAAAAAGTAGAAGAAGTAGCCACAAGCAAAATTACTCCGAAACCCAATAATATTCTTTATATTCCTGCTATAGAAGACGGAATAAAAGAAATTTCAAGTAAAATAGAACCAATTTTACCAGAAGAAAACCAATATTTAACAAGATGGATTTCTTTAAAACTAATGGATAGAGAAGAAACCATTTTAACTTCTATTCAAGAAAAACTAGGAATTACATTATTAAACGAGGAAGAAATACAAAACAAATTAATTCAAACAGAAGAAATGTTAAAAAAACAAGAAATAACGAAAGAAAATATTCGAGACGTTATTGTTTCTAGCATTGTATTTGAAGCAGAAAGTGTAGTAAAAGAAGTAGTAACTTATGAAACGGAAGCCTACCAAGAAAGAGATAGAAAAATTGATAAAATCGTTACTTCAAAAACATGGGGAATTCCAATTATGATTATATTTTTAGGAATTATTTTATGGATTACCATTGTAGGAGCAAACTATCCCTCAGAACTACTCTCAAACTTTTTTGGGTGGTTAGGAGAAAAATTAATTTGGCTTTTTTCTTATATAGGGGCACCGGCATGGCTAAAAGGACTACTAATAGAAGGCATATATCAAACCGTAACATGGATTATTTCTGTTATGCTACCGCCTATGGCAATTTTCTTTCCTATGTTTACTTTGTTAGAAGATTTAGGTTACTTGCCACGTATTGCTTTTAACTTAGATAAATATTTTAAGAAAGCTTGTAGCTCACGGAAAACAAGCATTAACTATGTGTATGGGGCTTGGTTGTAATGCAGCTGGGGTAGTGGGGTGTCGCATTATTGATTCTCCAAGAGAAAAATTGGTTTCTATTCTAACCAATAGTTTCATGCCTTGCAATGGTAGATTTCCTTTTTTAATTTGTATTGCTAGTATTTTTATAGGAAGTTATTTTGCAGGAACTATGCAATCTGTTGTCTCTACTTTAGCTGTGCTTGGCATAATTATTTTAGGAGTTGTGCTTACTTTGCTTATTTCCAAAATATTATCGAAAACAATTCTAAAGGGAATGCCAAATTCTTTTATTTTAGAACTTCCACCTTATAGAAAGCCACAAATAGGGAAGATATTAGTTCGTTCTATTTTAGACAGAACTCTATTTGTACTACGGAAGGGCTATTGCGGTTGCTGCACCAGCCGGACTCATTATTTGGTTATTTGCCAACATACAAATAGGGGATAGTAGTATTTTGACCTACGTTGCTAATTTCTTAAATCCATTTGCAAGTTTAATGGGATTAGATGGCTATATTTTAACAGCCTTCCTTTTAGGGCTTCCTGCCAATGAAATTGTACTTCCTATTATTTTAATGAGTTATATTGGGCAAGGTAGTTTAGTAAGTATGGAAGAAAACATGGCAATTAGGCAAATTTTAGTGCAAAATGGATGGACCTTGCTTACAGGAATAAATGTCATGTTATTTACACTTTTACATTTTCCATGTGGTACAACACTGCTTACTATAAAAAAAGAAGCAGGGGGATGGAAATGGGCAATCCTATCTTTTGTGCTTCCAACTCTTTGTGGAATTGTGCTTTGTATGATCACCACATTATTGTGGAATGTA
>CANRFE010000026.1 GCA_947629805.1 uncultured Clostridia bacterium
CTGACAATGGAATCAAATCAATTTTAATGACAACAAAAATGAATGCTGATATTAATGATACAGAAATAACAAGAGTGAATAATTGGAATGAAATTTATGGAGAAATTAAAAAATATAAAAATAAATTTTGAGCACTCTTGCAAAACCTAAAAATTTATATTGAATTAAAAACATGGTTAATAGCAAAAAATCACAAACTTGTATATACGATTTTTGAAAGACATTGCTATAGCTACATTTGAAACGGAAATAAGTAACTTTTTTAAGATAGATTTTTCGCATACGTCTCTCTTAGGGGAGCCATAATATAGGGTTTTGAATAATATTTCAAAAAGTATGAAATATGTTCAAAACCCTATTATTATTAAATTTCAAGTTTTGCATCCTTTTTCACAAGTATGGAAGTATACTTAAAAATCTTTCGCAAGGCTGTACAAAGGCTGTACGCATTATGTAATGAATTTTAGGTTCTATGTTACTAGTTGAAGTTTTTTTACTAAACTAATAAATAGGGCCATTTACAATTCTTTGCTTTTTTGCTATACTTTAGAAGAAAGATAATTTGTTTATGGAGAAAATAATGAAAGAAAAAGTATATGAATTTTTAAGAACAATTCCAAAAGGAAAAGTAGTAACTTATGGACAAATAGCAGAATATTTAGGAAACAAAAAACTTGCAAGGGTTGTTGGGAACATTCTCCATAAGAATCCAGAGGAATATAAATATCCTTGCTATAAAGTTGTAGATCATAAGGGAAATTTATCAAGAAATTATGCTTTTGGTGGAATAGAAAAGCAAAAAGAAAAATTGGAAAGAGAAGGAATAGTTGTGAAAGATTATAAAGTGAATTTAGATAAATATAGAATGGGAGGATTAGAATTATTTTTCAAAAAATATTGACGTTTTGTGTGGCATTCATCTATTATAATATTCACAAAGCGTTAGAGGAAGGAGAAAGAATATGAAACTTGATGTAAAGAAAGTAAAAATTCAAGTTACAGTTCCTACGGAACAAGTAGAAAGAATTAGAAATGCTATTTGTGAAGAAGGAGCAGGAGTTATGGGACAATATACCTATTGTAGTATATCTACAAAATGTATAGGAACATTTAAAGGATCAGAAAATACGCATCCTTTTATTGGGCAAAAGAATAAGTTAGAAATGGTAAATGAAGAAAAATTAGATGTAATCTGTGATATTACTATGGCAAAAAAGGTATTAAAAAAATTAAGAGAAATACATCCTTATGAAGAACCAGGAATTAGTATTATACCTCTTATAGAGGAAGAAGACTTAAAATAAAAATATTTTTCTGTAAGTTCCCAAAAACAGGAAAAATTCCCATTTAGGACTTGCTATTTTCAAAAAATGTGATATAATAAATAAGCAAATTTTGATAGCAATGAAAGGAAGAAAAAATATGAGTATCAAAGTAGAAAAAACAGACAAAAACAATGAAGTAAAATTAAGTTTTTGCATTGAAGCATCTAAATTTGAAGAGGCAATTCAAAAGGTGTATGTAAAAAGTGCAAAATATTTTAGTATACCAGGTTTTAGGAGAGGAAAAGCACCTTATAAAATAGTAGAAAAAAAATATGGAGCACAAATTTTTTATGAGGATGCATTTAATGAAGTAGTTCCAGAAATATATGAAAAGGAATTAAAAGAAGCAAAAATCGAAGCCGTAAGTAGACCAAATATTGATATTACCCAAATGGAAAAAGGAAAAGATCTTGTTTTTACTGCAATAGTACAAACAAAACCGGAAGTAACACTTGGTAAATATAAGGGTATAAACCTTAAAAAAATTGAGTATACTGTAGAGGAAAAAGACATTGACCATGAAATTTCCCACATGCAAGAAAGAAATGCAAGATTGATTAATGTAGAAGATAGACCAGTAGAAAATGGAGATACAACAGTTATTGATTTTGAAGGCTTTGTAGATGGCGTTGCTTTCGAAGGAGGAAAGGCAGAAAATCACGAATTAGTAATTGGAAGCAATACCTTTATTCCAGGATTTGAAGACCAAATTATTGGTATGAAGTTGGACGAAGAAAAAGAAATCAATGTTACATTCCCAAAAGAGTATTTTTCAAAAGAATTAGCAGGAAAACCAGCGGTATTTAAAGTAAAATTACATGAAATTAAGAAAAAAGAATTGCCAAAAGTAGATGATGAATTTGCAAAAGATGTAAGTGAATTTGATACAATCAAAGAATTAAAAGCTTCTATTAAAGAAAAATTAGAAGAGGAAAACAAGCATAAAGAAGAATATGAGACAGAAGAAGAAGCAATAAAAACGGTATGTGATAATACAGAAATTGATATTCCATCTGGTATGGTAGAAACAGAAACAGACAATATGATAAAAGACATAGAGCAAAGATTGACATACCAAGGACTAAATTTCACACAATATCTTCAAATGATGAATAAAACAGAAGCAGATCTTCGAAAAGAAATGCAAGAACAAGCCTTAAAACAAGTAAAAACAAAACTAGTTTTAGAAGCAATTGTAAAGGCTGAAAAAATAGAGGCAAACAAAGAAGAAATAAAGGCAAAATTAGAAGAAATGGCAACCAATTATGGAAGAGACGTAAAAGAATTAGAAAAAAATGAAAGTTTAAAAAATTATGTAGCAGAATCTGTAAAAACAGAAAAAGCAATCAAATTTATTGTAGAAAATGCAAAAATAAAATAAAAGGAAAAGTTAGGGGTGAATTTTGTAAATTAGATAGAAAAAAGTTTACCACTAGCTTTTTCTACTTATAAAAAAAGGAGGAAAAAATGATGTTAGAAAAAAATAGTTTAGTACCTTATGTTATTGAACAAACAGCCAAGGGAGAAAGATCGTATGATATTTTCTCAAGATTATTAAAAGATAGAATTATATTTTTAGGGGAGGATGTGAACCCAACCTCTGCAAGTTTGGTTATTGCGCAATTATTATTTTTAGAGTCGGAAGACCCAGAAAAAGAAATTTCCTTATATATTAATAGCCCAGGGGGCTCTATTACAGACGGAATGGGAATTGTAGATACTATGCATTACATTAAATGTCCCGTATCTACTATTTGCATTGGTATGGCAGCTAGCATGGGAGCAGTATTACTTGCTTCTGGTGAAAAAGGAAAAAGGTTTGCAACACCAAATGCAGAAATTTTAATTCACCAACCACTAATTGGTGGAAACGGACTTTCTGGACAGACAACCGAAATAAAAATTCATGCAGACCACATGGTAAAAACAAGAGAAAAATTAAATAAATTATTAAGTGAAAGAACAGGGCAACCATTGGAAACCATTGAAAAAGATACCGAAAGAGATAATTATATGACAGCAGAAGAAGCTTTACATTATGGTTTAATTGATGGAATTATGGAAAAAAGACCATAAAAGAAAAACAAAGTAAGAATAAAAAATAAAATAAGAACCATACTAAAACGAAAGAATAGAATATAGAAAAAAGGGAGAAGAAAATGACCAAAACAGACAAGAGTATAAAATGTTCATTTTGTGGAAAATCACAAGATGCAGTAGAAAGAATTATTGCAGGACCTGGTGTATTTATTTGTGATGAATGTATTAAAGTATGTACCAATATTTTAGAAGAGGATTCTTATGAAGATACAGAATTTAATTATACTTTGAATAAAGAGGACAATAAATTACCAAGCCCAGAAGAAATCAAAAAAGTCTTAGATAGCTATGTAATTGGACAGGAAGATGCAAAAAAAACATTAGCAGTTGCCGTATATAATCATTACAAAAGAATTAAACATCCACAAAAAAATCAAGAGGATGTAGAAATTCAAAAAAGTAATGTTTTATTATTAGGACCAACAGGGTGTGGAAAAACTTTACTTGCACAAACATTAGCAAGAATCTTAAAAGTTCCTTTTGCTATAGCAGATGCTACTACTTTAACCGAAGCAGGATATGTAGGAGAAGATGTAGAAAATATTTTGTTAAAACTGATTCAAAATGCAGACTATGACATTGAGAAAGCAGAAAAGGGAATTGTTTATATTGATGAAATTGATAAAATTACAAGAAAATCCGAAAATCCATCCATTACCAGAGATGTAAGTGGAGAAGGAGTACAACAAGCTTTACTAAAAATTATAGAAGGAACGATAGCTTCTGTTCCACCACAGGGAGGAAGAAAGCATCCACATCAAGAATTAATTCAAATTAACACAGAAAATATTTTATTTATTTGTGGAGGTGCTTTTGAAGGCTTAGATAAAATTATTAATGAGCGTACAGGAAAAAAAGCAATTGGGTTTGGTGCAAATGTACAAAGCCAAAAAGAAATAGATAAATATGAAATTTATGAACAATTATTACCACAAGATTTATTAAAATTTGGCCTAATTCCGGAATTTGTGGGAAGGCTTCCTATTGTAGCAACATTAAAAGAATTAGATAGGAATGCTTTAATTGATATTGTAACAAAACCAAAAAATGCCTTAGTAAAACAATATAAAAAATTGTTAGAATTAGATGAAGTAGAATTGGAATTTGAGCAAGAAGCCTTAGAAGCAATTGTAGATAAAGCATTGGAAAGAAAAACAGGAGCAAGAGGGCTTCGTTCTATTATAGAAGAAATTATGCGAGACATTATGTTTGAAATTCCATCTAACCCAAGAATTGAAAAATGTATTGTCACAAAAGAAACGGTATTAGAAAAAAGTGCACCAAAATTAATTATAAATGATAAAAAAGAGCTTCTAAAAAATAAAACGGAAAAGCCAAAAAGAAAAAATACAAATCGCAAAGAAGAAACGGCATAAAGAAAATGAAAAAAATATTAGTATTTAGTAGAAGAAAGAGTCTAATGAAAATTAGATTCTTTCTTTTTTTGGTACGCATAGATAGTTTGGTTCGATATAGAAATCTTGAAAAATAAAAAAAGATATGGTAATATACACAAAAAAAGAAAAGAGAAATGAAATGTCCTATAAGTCCTATATATTAAAAATAAAAGAAGTAGAAGTACCAATTTGCATAAAAAATTATAAAAGTGCTAAAACAATGAAAATATTTTTCAAAGAAGAGGGAATTGTATTAACAAAACCATTTTATGTACCAAAAAGAGAAGTGGATTTTTTTCTTCAAACAAAAGAAGAAAAAATTTATGAAAAATACAAAAATTTAGCAGAATTAAAACGTCAAAAAGAAGAAAGATGGGAAACTGGAAAAACTATTTTATACCAAGGAGAAGAATATCAAATAGAAAAATGTTACCACAAGGAAGACTGTATACGTATAAGAATGGAAAAAGAACAGAAAAGATTTTATCTCTTTCTTCCAGAGCAAATTCAAAAAGAAGAGGAACAGGAATGGATTGAAAAAGCAGTAAAAAAACTTTTGAAAAACAATACAGAAAGCATGTTGAAAGAAAAATTACCTTTTTGGAGTAAAAAAATGAATATTCCATACCAAAGTGTAAAAGTAAGAGATGCGAAAACCAGGTACGGAAGTTGCTTACCTAAAACAAAAGAACTTCATTTTACAAGCCGTTTAATTATGCTAAAGGAAGAAGCGGTAGATGCCATTGTTGTACATGAGTTATGCCACATAGTTTATCCAAATCACCAGAAAGAGTTTTATACATTCGTAGAAAAATATATTCCAAATTATAAAGAAATAGATAGCTATTTGAAGCAAATAGAAAAAACAAAAAAATTAGAAATTTAGTGTACTATATTTTAGGGAGAAGAAAATATGGGAAAAATAAACGAAAAAGAATTGCATCAATTATTTCAAAAATTAAAAGAAGGAGACAAAACAGCTTACGAAGAATTATATCAACAATATTCTTCTCTAGTGTATAAAATTGCCTTTTCTATTTTAAAAAAGCAAGAAAATGCAGAAGATATTATGCAAAATGTATTTATGAAAATAGGAAATCTTGCCAAAGAAAGGTTACCTAGTCATTATGAGGCAAGTTGGCTTTATTCTGTTACAAAAAATGAGGCAATTTCACATCTGCGAAAAAATAAAGATATGTTACCTATGGAAGAAATAGAAGGAAAGGAAAAGGAAGATGAATTAGAAAAAATTATACAAAAAAATACTTATCAAAATATGCTTTCTTCTTTAGAACAAAAAGAAAAACAAATTATTTCCTTAAAAGTAGAAGTGGGACTATCGTTTAAGGAAATAGCAAAAATATTAAAGATGCCAATAGGAACTGTACAATGGAAATATTATAAGTCGCTACATAGCTTAAAATTATTTTTGGGGAATTTATCTTTGTTTGTTGTAAGTGCAACACTTAGTATGATAAATTTAGGAAAAAAACAAGAAAAAAATACGAAGCAAGAGCAAAATAACGCAAAAGAAGAACAAAAAACGAAAAATACAACTATAACGGATGCTATAGAAGCACAAAAAGAAGAAACACTAATGCAAAGTACCTTGGAGCCCCAAAATGTAGTGCAACAAGAACAAACACAACAAGAAACTATAATAGAAGACACAAGCCATTCCTTCACATGGGTAGATATAGGTTTATTTAGTTTCACGACTATATTTTTTGTTATGACTATCTTCTTTGCTATTTTATTTATAAAATGTCGCATTAGGGACGTTTTCCAAAGGGACATTTCTTAAGATTTTATAAAAAACATAGTATCTTTTTCTGTTCTCTTGTATAATAAAGAAAAAGGAGAACAAAATGAAAAAGATTTTTTTCTTATTAAGTAGTTTGCTTTTGCTTTTAGGTGCTTTTTTTCTGGGAAAAATGTTATATGAAAAGAAAAAAGAATTTTATTTAGCAGAAGATTTTGGAATTACGGTAATAAAAAGTAGTGTGGACTATAATCACAATGGAATAGATGATTATACAGATATTTTATTGGGGGCAAAAGAAGAAGCAAAGAGAGCGCCAAAATATAAAAATGCTTATTATGCAGGTGGTTATCCACCAGACAATGAGGGAGTTTGTACAGATGTTATTTGGAGAGCCTTTCAAAAAGCAGGATATAACCTAAAAGAGATGGTAGATGAAGATATAAAAGAGAATATAGAGGCATATCCAAGAGTAGAAGGAACACCAGATCCTAATATTGATTTTCGAAGAGTAGGAAACCTAAAAACTTTTTTTGAAAGAAAGGCAAAAAGTCTTACAACAGATTTAAAAAAAATAGAGGAGTGGCAACCGGGAGACATTGTTACTTTTGGTATTTCCCATATTGGCATTATATCGGATAAAAGAAATAAAAAAGGGATTCCTTATTTAATTCATAATAGTGGGCAACCATTAAGAGAAGAGGATGCATTAGAATTCAATAATAGTGTAGATAAAATATCTGGACATTTTCGCTATGAGGTCACTTTGACGGGCTTTAACACAATTCCTGAATAAAGACCTATGGAGAGATAGTTAACATTTTTATCTTGAAAAGTAACATAAAACATGGTATAATAGAAAGCAGAAAATGGTAGAAATAGGTAACATTCTTTTTTAATAAGGAGAAGGAAAATGGACAAAATGTTGCAAATTGTAAAGCAGGTTCATGAAACACCATCCTTTGCAAAATATGAAGAAACCAATGTACGGGAAAATACCAACTGTTATTCTCATGCATTAGGAGCGACCTTTCCATGTCTTAGTCTGTATCGAGTAGGGGCTATAAGTAAGAAAAAGCCAATTGAGGAACCCTACACTTCTATAGAAGAAATAAAAAAGCTTTTATTTTTAGACTGTCAAGTATTACAGTTAGGAATAAGAGAAGCTTCTTTAGAAGAACCACTAGAAAAAAACGAATATAAAATTGCTTTGTTCGTAAAAATATGGGCTAATGGTCAAATTGCAGATTATCATTTTTGGCGTTTAGATGGCACAAAGTGGACGGAAAAGTGGAAAGGAAGAAGGATGCAGGAAATACAAGATTTCCAAAGGGATAAGTTAGATTCTTTTCCTTGGAATTTTGTAGGAATCTATCAAATTTCGAAATAGGGAATACATTTTTTGTATTCTCTATTTTTTGTTGGAATAAAGAAGAAAAAAGCAAATATAATGATAAAAAAGAAGAAAGGAAATAAGAGTATGGAGAATTTAGAAAAAAAGGAAATCTGGGAAAATGGAATACGTATTGTAAAGGGAAGTATAGTGGCTATCCTACTTTCTCTTATTTTATTGTTCCTTTTGGCTTGTTTATTGACGTATACAAATTTACAAGAAAATATTATGAGCCCTGTTATTATTGTAATTAGTGCTATTAGTATTTTCGTAGGAAGCAGTATAAGTACCTTAAAAATAAAGAAGAATGGTTTAATTTCCCGGTGCTTTAGTAGGGTTTTGTTATCTCTTTGTTCTGTACCTTCTTTCTAGTATAACAGGGGCTGGTTTTTCTTGTAACATGAATACGATTCTTATGATGGTGGCAGGTATGGTAGCAGGTATGATTGGAGGAGTTATAGGAGTCAATTTCAATTCTTAAGAAGTATGAGAAAGAGGGTCTAGAAAATACCATGCAAAATTCAACCAATTTACCAAAAATGGTTGAATTTTTTTTTATTTTAAGATACAATAAAAAAATAATGGAGGAGTGTGCATGATAACTTTAGAAGAAATTAAAAAGAACGAAGAAGTTCAAGAGTTAATAATAGGAGCACAAAAGCAATTAGACGCTTTGGGTTATACCGAACATTCTATTCGACACATTTCAATTGTATCTAGTAGAGCTGGCCGTATTTTAGAAATTTTAGGGTATCCAGAAGAAAGAATAGAACTTGCTAAAATTGCAGGGTATATGCACGATATAGGAAATTGTGTAAATCGTGTAGACCATGCTCATTCAGGAGCAATTTTAGCGTATCAAATTCTAAAAGAAATGGGAATGGATATCAAAAAGAGAACGGAAATTATGATGGCAATTGGAAATCATGATGAACAAACAGGAACGGCAGTAAGTGATATATCTGCTGCACTTATTTTGGCAGATAAGTCCGATGTGCATAGAGATCGTGTAGTAAATACCAATATGTCTACCTTTGATAAGCACGATAAAGTAAATTATGCTGTAACAGAAGCAAATTTTACAATAGATAAGGAAACAAGAAAAGCAACTTTAGATTTAACCATTGATACCAAAATTTGTCCAGTATTAGATTATTTTGAAATTTTTATGGATCGAACTATGATGAGTAAATATGCAGCTAAGTATTTAAATATTTGGTTTGAACTGATTATTAATGGAACAAAATTATTATAAAAGTAGGAGGAAAAAATGAAAAAGTATAGAGGTTTAAAAATAGTATTAATTTTATTAGTCATTGTTTTAGTATCTATGATATCCTTTGGAGGTATTTTTCTTGATAAGCAATACACGGTTTCTAATATTTTACCAGAATATTTATTAGCAAGAGATTTAAACGGATATCGAAAAGTAGAATTCAAAGTAAGTGAGGAAGTCTTAGAAACCATTTCTTACGATGCAGAAGGAAATAGAATTGCAGAAGGAGATACCCAAACAGAAGTAGCAAAAACGGAAGAAAAGAAAGTAAATGATGAAGCATTGCTAACCAAAGAGAATTATGCATTAACCCAAAGAATTTTAGAAAAAAGACTAAAAAAACTTGGCATAACAGATTATGAAATAAGGCAAAACAAAGAAAATGGTACGATTTTGTTACAACTTCCAGAAAATAAAAATACAGACCTTGTTATTAGTGAACTTTCTGCACAAGGAAAATTTGAAATAGTAGATAATGATACACAAGATGTATTAATGACAAATGCGGATTTAAAAATAGTACAAGCAGGTTACGGAACTACACAAGCAGGGGCAACGGCAGTTTTTATTAACCTTCAATTTAATAAAGAAGGAACAGAAAAATTAAGAAATATTACGAATACCTATATTCAAACTACTGTAGCAAAAGATACCCAAACAGAGGAGCAAACAGAAGGAGAAGAAAATACAGCGGAGGACTCACAAGAAGACACAGAAACCATAACAAAACAAATTGCTATTAAGATAGATGGCGATACTTTACTTACTACTTATTTTGATGAAGAGGTTTCTAGTGGAATTTTACAATTATCGGTAGGTTCTACTACCAATTCTTCTACAGAACAATTGCAGGAATATTTGCTACAAGCCAATAATATGGCTACTTTGTTAAATGAAGGAAAAATACCACTTGTATATGAAATACAACAAAACAAATATGTGTATTCCGATATTACAACAAATGAACTTTTCCTTGCCCTTATTGTAAGTGTCATAATACTAGCTTTAGGAATTGTATATTATGGAATAAAATATAAAACAAAAGGTTTATTAGCAGGGGCTTCTCTTATAGGATATATTGCTGTTTTCTTGTTGGCTTTGCGCTATTTTAATGTAGAAATTTCTATAGCAGGCTTAGTTGGAATATGCTTATCGATTCTTGTAAGTTATGGTATGATAATAAGCATATTGAAAAAAGAAGAAATGTTACCAAGAATAAAGAAATCTATTTTTGTTTTGCTACCTACCTTCCTTACAGCAATTGTCTTTACTTTTCTTAATATGGAAATAGGAACGGTATTGTTTTGGGGCATAGTAATTGCATTTTTCTATCATGCAAGTATTACAAATAGCTTAATAAAAGACGAAGGAAAGGAGTAGGAAAAACAATGAAAAATAAAAAAATAATAGGAAGCATTTTTATTCTTGTCATTTTAGCAGGAATTCTCATAACAAGTATTTGGGGTTTAAATTATAGCTTTTTCTATCAAAATCATAAAGAACTAAATATTTATATAGGAAAGAAGTTCGAAAACCAAGATATTGTGCATATAGTACAAGAAGTAATAGGAAAACAAAAAGTAGTAGTTCAAAAAGTAGAATTATATGAAGATATGGCATCCATTCATGTAAAAGAAATTACAGAAGAACAATTAACAACCCTAAATACAAAAATAAATGAAAAATATGAAATCGAAAATACCATAGAAAGTATAGAGATTACAGAAATTCCAAAAATAGAAGGAAGAGATTTAATAAAACCATATATTGTACCAATTCTTATTTCTTTTCTTCTTATCTTAATTTACTTAATAGGATACCTATTTTTTTATCAACAGAAAAAAGAAAAATTCGTAATCGCAAAAATAGTTGGAAAATTCATAATTACTATAATAGGCGTTTTATTGTTCTATTTTACAATATTTGCTATTACAAGATTACCTGTTAGTCGCTTTACTATACCACTTGGGCTTGCTCTTTATAGTATTACCACAATGGCTTTTATGTTCTATTTAGGAAAAAGCAATTCGAAAAGAAAATAACCAAAAAAAGACATCCATCATAAAATATAGAATAGGATGTCTTTTTTTATGGATAGGAAGTGAAACAAATGAAATTTTATGAAAAAGTGAAAAAATTTTTTCGAAAATATAGAAATAGTAATGAAAATAATATAGATTACGAAAATGCAAAAACAATTTTGAAAAACGAAAAAAAAGCAGTATTAATAGATGTACGAAGTCCGCAGGAGTATAGAGAGGGGCATTTAGAAGGAAGTATCAATATTGCCTTATATGATTTAGAAAGAAATATCGAGCAATTAGCAGAGAAAAAAGAAGATACTATTATTTTCTATTGTCAATCTGGAAATAGAAGTAGAAGAGCATTACAAATATTAAAAGAACATGGCTTTCACAATGTCTTTCAAATAGAGGGTGGCCTAGATAATCTGAAATAAAAAATTGGTAAATAATGCAAAATACATTATTCACCAATTTTTAAGGAGTGTTTTTAAGGATGTACGTTGTTTAGTACACGATACGTACGGCAAATATTACAGTCTGTACAAAGAAAAATACGATTGCCAAAGATTTGTTTTAAGGTATGAATAAATTCATCTTCATAGCCAATTAAATGAATTTCAATTTTTTTTGGTAGTAAAGTAAGTAAAGCATTTAAGGCATAATCGTTAGAAGAAAAAGAAATATCAGATAAGTATTTTGCATGAAAGATACTATCATCTAAAGAAATGATATTTTTTTCTTCATTTAATAAAATAGATTCCCCGTTGGTATACACTAAATGAACAAGGGAAGAAATAGGTTCTTTAGAATCAATATAAATTTTTAGTAAATGAATGAATTCTGTATATTCTTTTTCGATAACATATTCATTTACAGCAGTATCTACAAGCTCTTCTAAAGTGTGCTGATAAGTTTCTAAACGAAAAGTAACAAAGCCATCTAAAACCATAGATTTGCATTCTTGAATATAAGGCAATGCATGTGCCCAAATTTCTTCTCTTCTATATTTTAAGTTAGGATCCTCTTCTAATAGAATTTGTTGATAACAGTTTTGTTCAATTAATTTTCTTTCAAAATCATCAAAATAGAAATAATGAAAATGAAGCAGTTTTTGAATAAAGATAGGTTCGTAATAAAAAAGAATACAGTCTGCCAAAAGGTCTGCTAAAAAAACAAAAAATTTATTTTGTGTATTTCCTTTATAATGAATAATCACATTTTCATAATGTTTAAATTTTCTATTGATAAAATAAATATTTTCTAAGGAAGAGGTTTCTAAATTTTTTAATAAATACTGAATGATTTCTTGGTTATTTGTTTTAATACAAAAAGATTTCATATCGAAAAAAAAATCCCCTTTCTGAACATATATGTATTAGTATCTACTAAAAAAACTTAGATATACATATTTTATTCAGAAAGGGAAGGTTTGGTAACTTGTGTAAAAACATTAGTTATAAATTCTGTAATCTATTTCTGGGAAAATACAATCTTTTTTTTGTAAATCTTTTAGAAAGTTTTTATCAATTTTGTCTTCTTTAATTTGTTCGTATAATTTTGTAAAACGACCAATGTGTTCTTTAATTCGTTTTTTGGCATAATCTACCATAGTTCCATTTGTAATAATAAATAGCCAGTCGCTACTTTGGGCAAGTAACAATTCTCTAGCACATTGGTTTAATGCTTGTATTTTTAATGTATCTACTTCTGTTAAATAGGTATGTGCTAATTCTACCATGCGTTCTCCTGCTACATGTAAATGACGATGCACATAATCGTTTGTTTGGTTAAGCCAAACTTCACTATATCCATTTGCACCCCAGCTAGAACGGCAAGGAGTAGCAATTTGCATTTGTGGAAATTTATCAATATATTCACCAGGAGTAATTAGCTTAAAAGTATTTTGGTCAAAATGAATTTTTTTAAATAAAATATAAAGCCAATAAGGTCCCTCATACCACCAATGTCCATAAAGTTCAGCATCATAAGGACATAACACAATGGGC
>CANRFE010000027.1 GCA_947629805.1 uncultured Clostridia bacterium
CATATTAAAAGTAGCTGATAACACTGGTGCAAAAGAGATTATGTGCATCCGTTGTTTAGGTGGATCTTATCGTAAATATGCTGGAGTTGGGGATGTTATAGTTGCTTCTGTAAAAACAGCAATACCTGGAGGCGTTGTAAAAAAAGGTGATGTTGTAAAAGCAGTAGTAGTTAGAACAAAAAAACCAATTAGAAGAGCAGACGGATCCTATATAAGATTTGATGAAAATGCAGCAGTCATTATAAGAGAAGATAAAAACCCAAGAGGAACTCGTATTTTTGGACCTGTTGCTAGAGAGTTAAGAGATAAAGATTATATGAAAATTTTATCGTTAGCTCCAGAAGTTCTTTAATAGAAGTGAAAATTCTAAAAAAAGAGGTGAAAAAAGAAAAATGAAAGTAAAGAAAGGCGATAATGTAAAGGTTTTATCGGGAAACGATAAAGGAAAAACAGGAGAAGTATTAGAAGTAATACCAAAAACACAAAAAGTTATAGTAAAAGGTGTTAATATTAGAAAAAAACATATAAAACCAAAAAAACAAGGAGAAGAAGGTGGCATTATACCAGTAGAATGTGCAATTCATGCAAGTAAAGTAAATGTCATTTGTCCAAAATGCGGAAAAGCTACAAGAATTGGTTATGTAATAGAAAAAGAGCAAAAAGTACGTGTTTGCAAAAAATGTAACACAAAACTTAAATAAAGACCAGAAAGGAGGAAATACATAAATTATGGAAATATTAAAAGAACAATATCAAAAAGAAGTCATTCCAGCATTAATGAAAAAATTTAACTATAAGTCTGTTATGGAAGTTCCAAGACTAGAGAAAATAGTTATTAATGTAGGGTTAGGAGATATTAAAGACAATCCAAAATCATTAGAAAACGCAATGAATGATATAAAAATTATAACTGGGCAAGCACCAATTGTAACCAAGGCAAAGAAAGCAATTGCTGCTTTCAAAATTAGAGAAGGCGTAAATATGGGCTGCAAAGTTACTTTAAGAAAAGGAAAAATGTATGATTTTGCATACAAACTATTTCATACAGCTCTTCCAAGAGTAAGAGATTTTAGAGGGGTATCCAAAGATTCTTTTGACGGTAGAGGAAATTACTCTATGGGGGTAAAGGAACAATTAATCTTCCCTGAAATTGAATACGACAAAGTAGATAAAATCAGAGGAATGGATATCATATTTGTTACTACTGCTAAAACAGACGAAGAAGCAAGAGAATTATTAGCACTTTTAGGAATGCCATTTAGAAGTTAAACATAGAAAATAGGAAGAAACAAGAAAGGAGAAAGCCAATGGCTAAAAAATCTTTAAAAGTTAAGCAAGCAAGAGAGCAAAAATATAAAACAAGAGAATATAATAGATGCAAACTTTGTGGAAGACCACATGCTTATATTAGAAAATATGGAATTTGCCGTGTATGCTTTAGAGAATTAGCACACAAAGGTGAAATTCCTGGAATTAAAAAAGCAAGTTGGTAGAATAACGAAAAAGGAGGGAAAATATTTAATATGAATACAACAGACCCAATAGCAGATATGCTAACAAGAATTAGAAATGCAAACAGTTCGAAACATAAAACCGTAGATATTCCATCTTCCAATATGAAAAAATCCATTGCGAAAATCTTATTTGAAGAAGGATATATAAAAGCATTTGAAGAATTACAAGAAGATACACAAGGAGTTATTAGAATTACATTAAAATATGATGAAAAAGGTGCTAGGGTAATCGATGGGCTAAAAAGAATTAGTAAACCAGGCCTAAGAGTATATGCATCCAAAGACGAATTGCCACAAGTATTAAATGGACTAGGAATTGCCTTAATTTCTACTTCAAAAGGAATCAAAACAGATAAAGAAGCAAGAAAAGAAGGCTTAGGTGGAGAAGTACTAGCTTATGTGTGGTAAGGATAAGATAAAGTAAAGGAGGAAAACCAGTCATGTCAAGAATAGGAAATAAACCTATTACCGTACCAGAAGGAGTAGAAGTAAAATTAGATGGAAATCATATAACGGTAAAAGGGCCTAAAGGAACATTGGAAAGAGAAATTCATAAGAACATGAGTGTTACAATAGAAGGAAATGTAATTCATATTGCAAGACCAGATGAAGAAGCAGCAAATAAAAGTTTACATGGATTAACTAGAACTTTAATTGCCAACATGATAGAAGGTGTTCTAAAGGAATATAAAAAAGAATTACAAATTGTTGGTGTTGGATATAGAGCACAAAAACAAGGAAAGAAATTAGTAATGAATTTAGGATATTCTCATCCAGTAGAAATGGAAGAACCAGCAGGAATTACTTTTGATGTTCCAAATGCCAATACCATTGTTGTACGTGGAGTGGATAAAGAAGCAGTTGGGCAAACAGCAGCAGTTGTAAGAACAAAGAGACCACCAGAAGTATATCATGGAAAAGGTATTAAATATGCAGAAGAGCATATTAGAAGAAAAGAAGGAAAAGCAGGTAAGAAATAAAAACTAGAATAAATAATAAGTCAAACAAAATCTAAATTACTAATGCTGTTACATTAGTAGAAAGGAGAAAAGATGATTACTAAAACAAATCGTAAATTAGAAAGAACAAGAAGACATATTAGAGTTCGCACAAAAATTAGTGGAACGGCAGAACGTCCAAGATTATGTGTTTATAGAAGTAATAAAAATCTTTTTGTTCAAGTCATTGATGATGTAAAAGGAACAACCCTTTGCCAAGCATCTACTTTAGATAAAGAAGTAAAAACAAAACATGCTAATAAAGAAGCTGCAAAAGAAGTGGGAGCTTTAATTGCAAAAAGAGCTTTAGAAAAAAATATCAAATCTGTTGTTTATGACAGAGGAGGATATATTTATCATGGAGTAATAAAAGAATTAGCAGAAGCTGCAAGAGAAGCAGGTTTAGAATTTTAGAATGAAGGAGGGAAAAAATCGTGCACGAAGAGAATACACCAGAATTAAAAGAAAAAGTTGTTGCAATCAATAGAGTTGCAAAAGTTGTAAAAGGTGGTAGAACCTTCCGTTTTAGTGCAGTTGTTGTTGTGGGAGACGAAGCAGGACATGTAGGAATAGGAAACGGAAAAGCAGCAGAAGTTCCAGATGCGATTAAGAAAGCAATTCAAGAAGCAAAGAAAAACTTAATCGAAGTTCCAATTGTAGGAACTACTATACCACATGAATATATTGGAAAATTTGGTAGTGCAAATGTTATGCTAAAACCAGCAGCAGAAGGTACTGGAATTATAGCTGGAGGAAGCGTAAGACCAGTAATTGAACTTGCAGGATACAGAGATATCCGTACAAAAGTATTGGGTACCAATAATCCAAGAAACGTAGTATATGCTACTATGGAAGGCTTAAAACAAATGCAAACCATAGAACAAGTAGCAGCAAAAAGAGGAAAGAAAGTAGAAGATATTTTATAATATCCAACAAATAAAAAGAGGAGGTGTAATCCTAAAATGAAATTAGACGAATTAAAACCAGCACAAAAAACAGAAACAAAGAAAAGAGTTGGACGTGGAATTGGTTCTGGTCTAGGAAAAACATCAGGAAGAGGACATAAAGGACAAAAAGCAAGATCTGGTGGAGGTGTTAGACGAGGATTTGAAGGAGGTCAAACTCCATTATATAGAAGATTACCAAAAAGAGGATTTACAAATATACATGCTAAACATTATACAGAAGTAACTTTAACAATGCTAAATAAAACAAGCAAAGAAGAAGTAACTGCAGAAACCTTAATAGCAGATGGAATTATAGCAAAAGCAAAGGACGGTATCGTTGTAATTGCAACTGGTACATTAGAAAAAAAATTAACTGTTAAAGCTGTTCGATTCACTAAAGGGGCTAAAGAAAAAATAGAAGCTTTAGGTGGAAAGACAGAGGTGATTTAATTGTTTCAAACAATCAAAAATGCGTTAAAAACGCCAGATGTTAGAAAAAGATTATTATATACTTTAATTTTAATTATCATATTCCGATTAGGTTGCTATATTACCGTTCCAGGGGTAAATAGCTTTGAATTAGCACAAGCATTTAGTGAGCAGGGAATGGCATCTTTAATAGATTTAATTTCAGGAGGAGCTTTTTCTCGTTTATCTATTTTTGCTATGTCGATTAGCCCTTATATCACAGCTTCCATTGTTATTCAATTATTAGCAATGGTCATTCCAGCATTAGAAAAATTAACCAAAGAAGGTGGAGAAGAAGGAAGAGAAAAAATTAATCGTTATACCAAATTATTAACGATTTTACTTGCTTTCATAGAAGGTTTAGGAATTTATTTATCTTATCGTTCTTCTGGTATTTTCTTAGATACTGGTTTTGTTACAGGAGCAACAGTGGTTATTTCCCTAATGGCAGGAACAGCTCTTTTAATGTGGCTTGGAGACCAAATTACCAATAAAGGAATTGGAAATGGAATTTCTATGATTATCTTTGTCGGTATCATTGCAGGTCTTCCAACAGGAGTAAATACAATTTGGAAATTAATTTTAGGAGAAGGAACATTCTCTACAACAGGTTTATTAGTTGCACTAGGAATTATTTTAGGAGCAATTATTTTAGTAGCTGCTGTTGTATTTGTACAACAAGCAGAGCGTAGAGTTCCTGTACAATATTCTAAAAGAGTAGTAGGAAGAAAAATGGTAGGAGCACAAAATACAAACATTCCATTAAAACTTGCTATGGCAGGGGTAATGCCAGTTATTTTCGCTTCTTCTTTCATGACATTTCCAGCTATGATTATCCAAATGTTTATTCCAAATATTGGACAACAAACAGGTTTCTGGCATGTCATTTATATGTTTTCTATTGCAACATCCACATCTAATCTTCCAGTAGGCTATTCTATTGCAAATGCGATTGTATATTTATTATTAATTTTAGGTTTTACGTATTTTTATACATATGCTACCTTCAATCCAGCAGAAGTAGCCAACAACATTAAGAAAAATGGTGGATTTATACCAGGAATTAGAGCAGGAAAGCCAACAACAGACTACCTAAGCTCTATTATCTCAAAAATTACACTATTTGGAGGTTTATTCTTAGCCGTTATTGCCATCATACCAATGCTACTTAGATTTACCAACTTAAATATTGCCTTTGGTGGAACTTCTATCCTAATTGTAGTAGGAGTTGCCTTAGAAACAGTACAACAATTAGAATCTCAACTTGTAATGAGACATTACAAAGGTTTCTTAGAGTAAACTGTTTTTGGGGACGGAGGAAAAAAACAGTTCAAAAAAATAAAAAATGGATGCAAAAAGAAAGCATCTATTTTTTTATTTTCTGAGAAATTTTCTAGAAAATAGTATACTTGTATACCAAAAAATGGTATAATAAAAAGGCAAATGCAAAAGAGAAGGGAGTAAGCAATAAATGTATATTGTTATGTTAGGCAAACCAGGTTCTGGAAAGGGAACCGTTGGAAAAATGTTGTCGGAATCCTTAGGAATTGTTCACATATCGAGTGGAGAATTATTTCGCAGTTATAGCAAAAAAACAGGCAAAATAGGAGAAGAAATTGATTCTTATATTGTAAAAGGAAATTTAGTACCAGATAACTTAACGATTGAATTATTAGAAAAACGTTTATTAGAAACAGATTGCAAAAATGGCGCTATTTTAGATGGGTTTCCAAGAACGGTTTTACAAGCACAAACTTTAGATACTTTTTTACAAAAACAGGGGAAAAAGATTAATATTGCTGTAGAATTGGATTTAGCAGATCAAGAAATTATTAGTAGAATTGTAAAACGAAGAGTATGTTCGAACATGGATTGTGGAGAAGTTTATAATTTGGAGTTTAAAAAACCAAAAGTAGAAGGAATATGCGATAAATGTGGAAGCAAATTAATACAAAGAGAAGATGATACAATAGAAACGGTACAACAAAGGTTAAAAAACTATTATGAAACTTCGGCAAAATTAGCAGAATACTATAAAAAACAAGATTTATTATATACCGTGAAATTCAACTTACAGTCGAATAAAACTTCAAAAGATATAGCGCAAGAAATAAAAGAATATTTAAATAAAGAAATGTTGTAAAAAAGGATAGGAGAAAAAATGGTTACAATTAAATCAAAACAAGAAATAGAAAAAATGAGAGAGGCATGTAAAATAGCAGCACTAGCTCAAAGGGCAGTAGAGGAAGCAATAAAACCTGGAATTTCTACTTGGGAGTTAGACAGAATTGCAGAAAATACCATGAAACAATATGGAGCTATTCCAGCAGAAAAAGGTTATCCAAGTGGAGTAAAGGGAGTGCCAGATTTTCCGGGTTCTATTTGTGCTTCTGTAAATGATGAAGTGATCCACGGAATTCCATCCAAACGAGTTATATTAAAAGAAGGCGATATTATTAGCATTGATTTAGTGGCTTATAAAGATGGCTTCCATGGAGACTGTGCAAGAACTTATGCAGTAGGAAATATCAATAAAGAATCACAAAAATTAATGGAAGTAACCAAACAAGCCTTTTTTGAAGGAATTCAATTTGCTAAGAAAGGAAACCGTTTAGGGGATATTTCTCATGCTATAGGAGAGTTCGTAGAAAAAAATGGTTTGAATGTAGTAAAAGAATTTCAAGGGCATGGAATAGGAAGGCAAATGCATGAAGATCCAGGTATTCCAAATTACGGCAAAGCAGGAAGAGGAATTCGTTTAGAACCCGGCATGACATTAGCTATAGAACCAATGGTAATGCTAGGTTCAGATGAAATTTTACAATTAGAGGATGGATGGACAATTGTTACAGAAGATGGAAAAAATGCAGCGCATTATGAAAATACAATTTTAATTACAGAAAATAAGCCAGAAATCTTGACAAAACTAGAAAAATAATATATACTATAATAGTTATTATGGATACAAATGCAAAATTATATTTTAAAATCGTCAAAACCATAGAAAAATGGAGGAAAATATGGCAAAAGAAGATGTAATTGAAGTAGAAGGTACGGTAGTGGAAACATTGCCAAATACCAATTTTAAAGTAGAACTTGAAAATGGACATCAAATATTGGCTCATATTTCTGGAAAATTAAGAATGAATTACATTAAAATTTTACCAGGAGACAAAGTAAAAGTAGAACTTTCTCCTTATGATTTAACAAGGGGTCGTATTACTTGGAGAGCAAAATAGAAGTATTATATAAGGAAAATTAAAAGGTATGTATTACAAAAAAATTATATGAAGTGCGACGTGAGATGTGTAAATTTCATTTAGCCTGTTATCTTATACATCTGACCTCACACATCATATAGGTACTACATAGTTTTAATAAAAAGGAAGGAAAATTATTGCAGGGGGTGTAGGAAAAATGAAAGTAAGACCATCAGTAAAGAAAATTTGTGAAAAATGTAAAATTATTAAAAGAAAAGGTGTTATTAGGGTTATTTGTGAAAATCCAAAACACAAACAAAGACAAGGTTAATTACATACCAAAATAAAGATATTAACACAAGTTTGGAAGCGGCTGTATAGCAAATAAGCTATCAATCAAATTTGTGTTTATATACATGTTGAAAAGAAAAGTGGAAAGACTGGGTCCTTTATACCAGTGCATTTCACCTTTCCTACTTTTTTTCCAACAAACAAAGAAATATTTAGAAAAAAATTTGGAGGTGCTAAAAAAATATGGCTCGTATAGCAGGAGTAGATTTACCTAGAGAAAAGAGAATTGAAATAGGACTTACTTATATATATGGTATTGGACTATCCACTTCTCAAAAAGTATTAAAAGAAGCTGGAGTGAATCCAGATACCAGAGTAAAAGACTTAACAGCAGAACAAGAGCAAGCAATTAGAAAGGCAATGGAAGGCATTACCGTAGAGGGAGATTTAAGAAGAGAAGTTGCCTTAAACATTAAAAGACTTACTGAAATTGGATGTTACAGAGGGTTAAGACATAGAAGAGGATTACCTGTAAGAGGACAAAGAACAAAAACAAATGCGCGTACAAGAAAAGGACCAAGAAAATTAGTAAGTAAAAGCAAGAAATAAGGATTGAAGAACAAGATAGTTAAGGAGGTAAGGTTAAATGGCAAAGCCAGTAACAAAAAGAGCAACTACGAGAAAAAGAGATAGAAAAAATATTGAAAAAGGAATGGCACATATTCATTCTACTTTTAATAATACAATTGTTACCATTACAGATGTACAAGGAAATGCAATTTCTTGGGCAAGTGCAGGAGAATTAGGCTTCAAGGGTTCTAGAAAAAGTACACCATTTGCAGCAGGAGAAGCAGCAGAAACAGCAGCTAAAGCAGCTATGGAACATGGGTTAAAATCAGTAGAAGTATATGTAAAAGGACCTGGTTCAGGACGTGAAGCTGCAATTCGTTCCTTACAAGCAGCCGGTTTAGAAATTAGTAGCATTAAAGATGTTACGCCAATTCCACATAATGGTTGTAGACCACCAAAAAGACGTAGAGTATAAAAGAGAAACAAATTAATAAGGAGGGAAATAGAAAAATGGCAAGATATAAAGACGAACAATGTCGTGTTTGCCGTAGAGAAGGACAAAAGTTATTCTTAAAAGGTTCAAGATGTTATACGGATAAGTGCAGTATTTCAAGAAGAAATTATGCACCAGGACAAAATGGACAAAAAAAGAAAAAACTTTCTGAATATGGTACACAATTAAGAGAAAAACAAAAAACAAAAGCATTTTATGGAGTAAATGAAAAACAATTTAGAAAATATTTTGATATGGCTTCTAAAACAAAAGGTAAGACAGGTGAAGTTTTATTACAAATTCTAGAAAGTAGATTAGATAATGTAGTTTACAGATTAGGTTATGGAGCTTCAAGAGCGCAAGCAAGAATGATGGTAACACATGGAGCTTTTGCAGTAAATGGACAAAAAGTAGATATACCATCTTATTTAGTAAAAGCAGGAGATGTTATTTCTGTTAGAGAAATTAGAAAAGACAATGGAGCAATTAAAATAAATGTAGAAGATAATGCAGCAAGACCTGTTCCAGAGTGGCTAGAAAAAGATATAGAAAAACTAAGCGGTAAAGTCATTCGACTAGCACAAAGAGAAGATGTTGATTTACCAGTAGAAGAGCACTCAATTGTAGAGTTATACTCGAAATAATAGTTAGAAATTAGAAGGAAAAAAGAAGGAAGTAAAAACTTCGTAAGAAAAGGAAAAGGGAGAGAAGCTAATTTCTAGCTTCTAAGTAAATAGGAGGTAAAAATGATAGAATTTGAAAGACCAAATATTAAATGCTTAGAAATAGACAATGAAACAAACTATGCAAAATTTGTTTGTGAACCATTAGAACGTGGTTATGGAGTAACAATAGGAAATTCACTAAGAAGAATCTTATTGTCCTCTTTACCAGGTGCTCACAAGTGTAAAAATAGAGGGTGTGGTACATGAATTTTCTACAATTGCTAACGTAGTAGAAGATGTACCAGAAATTATTGTAAATTTAAAAATGGTAAGATTAAAACTTCATGAAAACGAAGAAAAAGTGATTCGTATTGATGCAAAGGGTGAAGGAGAAGTAAAAGCAGGAGACATTATTACCGATAGTACAGTAGAAGTATTAAATCCAGATTTACATATTGCTACCTTAGCAGAAGGAGCACATCTACAAATGGAAATGACAGTAGACATGGGAAGAGGTTATAATTCTGCAGAGAAAAACAAGAAAGAAAACCAACCATTAGGAGTATTACCAATTGACTCTATTTATACACCAGTAAAAAAAGTAAATTATGCGGTAGAAAATACAAGAGTTGGTCAAAATATTGACTATGATAAATTAACTATCGAATTATGGACAGATGGAAGTTTGGCACCTTATGAAGCATTAAGTTTAGCTGCTAAAGTTATGACAAGTCACTTAGAATTGTTTATAGATTTATCAGAAACAGCTAAAAATACACAAGTTATGATAGAAAAAGAAGAGGATAAAAAAGAAAAAGTTTTGGAAATGTCAATAGAAGACTTAGAATTGTCCGTAAGATCTTTTAATTGTCTAAAAAGAGCTGGTATTTCAACAGTAGAAGATATTACCAATATGACAGAATCCGAAATGATGAAAGTAAGAAACTTGGGCAAAAAATCACTAGATGAGGTAACTTTTAAATTACGTTCTTTAGGTTTAGATTTTGCCAAAGAAGAAGAGTAAAAATAGGAAAACAAGGAGGGAAACAAAGTGGCAATCAATAGAAAATTAGGTAGAACAACAGATATTCGTAAAGCAATGCTTAAGAGTGGACTAACAGATTTAATTTTACATGAAGAAATTAGAACCACACAAGCAAGAGCAAAAGAATTAAAAGCAATGGCAGACAGCATTATTTCCTTAGCAATAAAAGAAAAAGATAATTTTGAAACAGTAGATGTAAAAGTAGTAAAAGCAAAATTAGATAGCAAAGGAAAGAAAGAAACAGAATTAGTAAAAAGCAAGAATGGCAAAGAATATTTAAGAGTTGTAAAAGAAGAAAAAACAGAAAAAAGACAAAAAGATATGCCAAGTAGATTAAATGCAAGAAGAAAAATGATGAAAATGTTAAATAAGGTAAAAGACGAAAAAGGAAATAATATTGACTTACCTGCAAAATTATTCAATGAAATCGCACCAAAATATGAAGGACGTGTAGGAGGTTATACACGTATTCTAAAAATTGGACAAAGAAGAGGAGACGCAGCAGAAGTTGTTATTTTGCAATTAGTTTAAGAAAAAAAGATAAGAAGTTTTGTTAAGAAAAACAAAGCTTTTTATTTTGCAATAAAAAATTATAAAAAAAGATTGACAAAACAAAAACTTGTTTGTATAATAATACAAACAAGTTTTTGCAGTTGGAGGTTTTTATGATTAGTACCATACAAATAAAAAATATAGGAATTATCAATGATTTGAGCATTAATTTAGAAAATGGTTTGAATGTTTTAACAGGAGAAACAGGAGCAGGAAAAACCTTGCTTATTGATTCTTTAGGAATTATTTGTGGAGATAGATTTTCAAAAGAAATGATTCGAACAGGGGAGGACTATTCTTATGTAGAAGCATGCATTTATCTTCCACAAAAAGAAAATGCAATAGAAGGAAACATTATTGTATCAAGAGAAATTTATAGTAATGGCAGAAATACTTGTAAAATTAATGGAAGGCTAGTTACCGTTAATGAACTCAAAGAGTTTATGAAACAAGTGGTAGATATTCATGGGCAAAACGAAAATCAAACCTTATTAGAAAGTTCTTCTCATATTGGTTATTTAGATAGTTTTATTGGAAAAGAACTAGTATCTATAAAGCAAGAATATCGTAGCCTTTATGAAAAAAGGGAACAAATACAAAAAGAATTAAAAGAAAATTATGGGGACGAAAAGGAAAAACAAAGAAAATTAGATTTATTGCAATATCAAGTGCAAGAAATTAGCGTGGCAAATTTACAAGAAGGAGAAGAGGAAATATTAGAAGAAAAGCGCAAAATTATGCTACATGCAGAAAAAATAGAAGAGAATTTAAAAATAGCAGATGTTGCCTTAAACGAAAATGCAATCGATTTGCTTAGTGAAGCGATGAAAGCGTTGGAAAACATAGAAGAAATGGATAAAAGTTACCAAGAAAAATTAGAACAGTTAAAAAATATTTATTATGAAGTACAAGAACTAGCAAGAGACATTCAAAATGCAAAAGGGCACACAGAATTTGAAGAAGCAGAAAGACAAGAAGTGGAAAAAAGATTAGATGCAATTTATTCTTTAAAAAGGAAATATGGCAATACTATAAAAGAAATTTTACAATATCAGCAACAAATACAAGAAGAAATGGAACAAATCGAAAATAGGGAAGAAGAAAACCAAAAAAGATTACAAGAACAAGAAAAAATAGAAACACAAATGCGTAAATTAGCAGAAGAAATGACTAATTTAAGAACAATAGCAGCAAAAAAATTAGAAAATAGTATCAACGAGGAATTAGCAGAATTAGAAATGAAGCAAGCAAAATGCCATATTGTGGTAAAAACAAGAGAAGAATTTAATAAAAATGGTTTAGATTACGTAGAATTTTTTATAGCTACTAATATAGGAGAAGAAGAAAAACCATTAAATAAAATTGCCTCTGGAGGAGAAATGTCGAGAATCATGTTAGCGATGAAATCTGTTTTAAGTGAGGTAGATAGAATTCCTGTTCTTATTTTTGATGAAATAGATACAGGAATTAGTGGCCATGCTGCCAAAGCAGTAAGCAAAAAGATGAGAAAAATAGCAAAAAATCATCAGATTTTATGTGTAACGCATTTAGCCAATATTGCAGCACAAGCAGAACATAATTATTATATTCATAAAATAGTAGAAGGCAATAAAACAAAAACGAAAGTAGAAAAATTAAACGACGAAAAAACTCTTCAAGAAATTGCAAGAATTGCAAGTGGAGATATCAATGCTATTTCACTAGAACATGCAAAACAATTAAGAGCTTCTTAATAAAAATAAACATAGTAAGAAAAAGACTTACTATGTTTATTTTATGCAAGTAATTTATGCCTAAAAACCTTTTTATTACATGAAAGGATGAAAAAAATAGAATAAAATAAAAATAGAAATATTGAAAAAAAAGAAGAAAAAGAGTATAATAAAAGTAGATATCTTATCAACATAAATAGGTTGAAAGGAGGAGATACAAATGAGAAAAAATTTTAGCAAAGAAAAAGGAATCACTTTAATTTCCCTTATTATTAGTATTATTATCTTAATAATATTAGCAGGTATTGCTGTGCTGTTTGTTATAGACGGTGGAATTATAGATAGAGCAGTATCCGCAAGGGAACAAACACAAATTGGTTCTTTACAAGAAAAGCTAGAATTAGAAAAAGGAAATTTTATGAGTGAGAAAGGAAAAAATCCCACAATAGATGAATATTTACAACGTTTAAAAGAAAAAGGAATAGTAAAAGACACAGGAGTTTATAAAAATAGTGATACAGATGCAGATGTAACAGTAGAGGATAAATATGTGTTTCATGTAGAAGAGGAAAGTAATGGGAATATAAAAATAGAATATGTAGGAGAAGATGGAAACATTACACCACGTATAGCAATTACACAACTTTCTAGTACAACGAATAGTATTCAAGTGCAATTTGCATTAAAATATGCAAGCCAA
>CANRFE010000028.1 GCA_947629805.1 uncultured Clostridia bacterium
AAAATAAGAAAAAAGCAAAATTAAAGAGCCTAAATTTAATCAGGCTCTTTAAGGGCGGAATTTATTCCGCTTTTTTATAGAATAATACAAATTAAACCGCCACTACCTTCATTAACAATTCTTTCTAGAGTTTCTTGTAATTTTTCTTGAGCATCTTCAGGCATTCTGCAAAGTTTATTTTGCAAGCCTTCATTCACTAATTCGTGCAAACTTTTTCCAAAAATATTCGATTCCCAAATTTTGATAGGATCTGATTCAAATTCCGAAAGTAAGTAATTTACTAATTCTTCCGATTGTTTTTCACTTCCCACAATAGGAGAAACTTCGGTTTCAATATCGGCTCGTATCATGTGAATAGATGGTGCTTTTGCTTTTAATTTAACACCAAAACGGGAACCTTGTTTTACCATTTCTGGTTCGTCTAAAATTAATTCTTCCATAGAAGGAGTTACAATGCCGTATCCCTTTGTTTTTACTTCTTCTAAAGCATAAGAAATCTTATCATATTCTTTTTTGGTTTGCGCAAAAGAAGTAATTGTAGAAAATAAATCTCCTTCATTGGCAATATCTACACCAGATATTTCGCTTAAAACGTGATAAAATAATTCCTCCATTAATTGAATAGAAATATGAACCGAACCATTTCCTAGTAAAATTTCATCTACCATTGTTTTTTGAATAATTTCTGTTTTTTGAATTTTTTGAACGCTTTTATCAATTTGTTTTAACAAACGAACTTCCTGAAAAGCATCTTTAATTTCTGCATATAATTGCTTTTTTAACCAATGTTCAGAAGATAAACCATCTACCCAACGAGGAAAATTTAATTCAATAGTTTCAACAGGAAATTCGTATAATATTTTACTAAAAATGGTGTTAATGTCTTCCAAATTTAAAGTAGAACAATCTGTTGGAAGAACAGGCACTGCATATTTTTCTTCTAATTTTTTGGCTAAAGATTTTGTAGTCTCAGAAGTAGAATGAGCAGAATTTAATACAATTACAAAAGGTTTGTGTAAAGCCTTTAATTCCTTTACTACTCTTGTTTCTGCTTCTATATAATCTTCTCGTGGAATATCGGTAATACTTCCATCAGTCGTTACTAAAATGCCAATGGTAGAATGTTCTTCAATGACTTTTTTTGTTCCCATTTCTGCAGCTTGCTCAAAAGGAATTTCGTTTTCATTCCAAGGAGTTTTTACCATGCGAGGTACATCGTCTTCTAAATATCCAATAGCATTGTCTACTAAGTACCCCACACAGTCTACCATACGAGTTTTTAGTTTAATATTTTCTCCTAAGGTAATTTCTACCGCCTCATTTGGAATAAATTTAGGCTCTGTTGTCATTATAGTTCTTCCAGAAGCACTTTGGGGAAGTTCATCTAAAGCTCTTTCTCTTTTGTATTCATTATCTATGTTTGGAATAACAAGTAAATCCATAAAACGTTTAATAAACGTAGATTTACCTGTTCTAACAGGGCCAACAACTCCAACATAAATATCGCCATCGGTACGTTTTGCTATATCTTGATAGACTGATAAATTTTCTTCCATGAAAATAAATACCTCCTTAAAATGTTTGTACGAATAAACTTTAATTAATGTATATTTGACCAATTCCAAAGTTATGACTAAATGGAAAAAATAATTGAACAATTTTAAGGACTATGGTAATATAATACAATAGAAAGGAAGTAAAAAGCATGGAACCATACGAACAAGCTAAAAAATTATTACAAGAATATGGACAAGAAAAAGTCTTAAAAGAATTAGAAAAAAATAAAAAGGTAGAATTAATAGAGCAAATAAGAACATTGGATTTCGAAAAAATACAACAAGCACAAAAAAACATAGGGAAAAAATTAGAATTCCAAAAGGAGAAAATAGAAAGCATTTCTTGTATAGATGCAAACAAAATAACAAACGCAGAAAAAGAGAAATATGAGAAAATAGGAAGAGAAAAAATAAAACAGGGAAAATATGCAGTTGTTACTATGGCAGGGGGACAACGGTACTAGGTTAGGGCACAATGGACCAAAAGGAACTTTTATGGTAGAAATACAACCAAAAAGAAAATCTTTATTTGAAATTTTAGCAGATACCTTAAAAAAAGCCAATGCAGACTACCAAGTTAGCATTCCTTGGTATATTATGGTGAGCAAAGAAAACAAAGAAGACACGATACAATTTTTTGAAAAGCAGGAATATTTTGGTTATAAAAAAGAAAAAGTTGTGTTTTTTGAACAAGGAGAAATGCCACTAATAGGAGAAGATAAACAATTTTTACTAACCAAGCAAGGAAAAATACAAATGGCTTCAGATGGCAATGGCAGTATTTATTTTGCTATGAAAGAAAAAGGCATTTTAGAAGATATGAAACAAAAAGGAATAGAATGGGTTTTTATTGGAGCAGTAGATAATATTTTATTAAAAATGATAGAACCCCTATTATTAGGTTTGACTATTACACAAAATCATGAAATCGCTTCCAAAACAATTCTAAAGGCCAATGCACAAGAAAAGGTAGGGGTATTTTGTAGAAAAAATGGAAAACCATCGGTTATGGAATATACAGAACTTCCCCAAGAATTAGCAGAAGAAAAAAATGAAAAACAAGAATTTGTATATGGGGACTCCCATATTATGTGTAATTTATTTTCGCTTTCTGCTTTAGAAAAAATAGCACAAAAAACATTACCTTACCATATTGCTTATAAAAAAAGCAAAGAAACGGAAGAAAATTATTATAAATTAGAGCAATTTATATTTGATAGTTTTCCTTTTTTTGAAGAAATTACTTTACTTCGTGGAAAAAGAGAAGAAGATTTTGCCCCAATAAAGAATGCAGTTGGTATAGATAGCCCTGAAACAGCAATTGTGCTTTACCAAGAGTATCAAAAAAGAATAAAAAGAAAAGAGTAATTTTCATTACTCTTTTTTTTGAAGTTGCTACATTTGTTGTTCGCCAGGTAAAAAATAGTCCACTACACCATAAATAACAGCACCTATAATAGCGGCCATCCAAGAAATGGTGTATCCTGCTACGAAATATTGCGTTACGTATAAAACAACAGCAGAAAGTACAAACCCTACGAAACCTTTTCCAAAAGGGCTAGCATGAAGTCCTGTGAATTTTACAATAAGGTAATCTATTACAGTAAGAACAATAGCTGCAGCAGCTAATGTCCAAATATTGCTAATGTGAAAACCTGGTGTAAAGAAAGCTGTAATGGCAAGAACGATAGCAGCTGTTACAAGCCTTCCAATGATTTGCCAAACAGTGCTAACTCCATTTTGAGATTGACTTTGTGTTTGATTCTCTGACATAACAAAAACCTCCTTATTTGAAATTTGCAAATAAATTGCAATTTACATGGTTTTATAGTGTTAGTATTTACATCTTTTTTGAAAATATACAAAGGAAAATGAATAAAACAGAAAAAAAGTGCAAAAAATAAAAAAAACAAAAAAGGAGAAATGTATGTTACTAATATTTGTTAGAACCATTATTTTATACATACTTGTTTTGGTTGTAATGCGTTTTATGGGAAAACGTGAAATAGGGCAACTACAACCATTTGAGTTAGCAATTTCTATTATGATTGCAGATTTAGCAACAATTCCTATGTCCGAACCCGGAATTCCCATTAGCAATGGAATTATTCCAATTTTAGGGTTATTAGTTATGCACCTAACAATTTCGATTATGAATTTAACAAGTGTACGTATGCGAGAAATTATTTGTGGAAAACCTTCTATTTTAATTTACCGCGGCAGAATTATAGAAAAAAATATGAAAAAAGAAAGATTTACTATTAATGAGCTACAAGAAAGGTTGCGTGGAAATAATATATTTGACATGGGAGATGTGGAATATGCTATTTTGGAAACGAGTGGACAAGTAACCGTTATTCCAAAACCAAATAAAAGAAATACAACCCCAGAAGATTTCAATATAATGCCAGAATATGAAGGGATTTCTTACGATTTAGTAGTAGATGGTAGAATTATGAAAGAAAATTTAGAAAAATTAGGCAAGGATTATAATTGGCTCCTAAAACAAGTAGAACAGTTTGGAATAAAACCAGAAGAAGCTTTAATTGCAACTATTGATGGAAAAGGAAATTTTTTCTGCCAAGAAAAAGAGGGGAGAAAGAAAGATGTATAAAGAATACTTGATTTGCTTACTTGTTATTCTATTAGTAGTAGGGTTTAACATACTAACACAAAATTATACTACAAAATCAATAGAAACCATGAACGAAAAATTAGAAACCTTAAAACAAGATTTGGCAAAAGAAGAAGTACAAAAAGAAGAAGTAGAAGGAAAAATGGAAGAAATTCAAAATACATGGCAAAAAAAATACCAAATGCTAGCTTTTTTTATTGAACATGACGAATTAGAAAAGGTAGAAACAGAACTTACCTCCTTACGTGCACATATTGCCATAGAAGAATACCACGAGGCAATTCCAGAGTTAGAAAAAGGAGTTTTTATTTTACATCACATCGACGACAAATTTAAATTAGATATTAAAAATATTTTCTAAGAAAAAAGATTTGGAGTTAATCCAAATCTTTTACTAAATCTTCCATCGTATAAAAACCATCTGGTTTATTTACTAAAAAGCAAGCAGCTTTAATGGCGCCATCTGCGAAAATAGAACGAGAATAAGCTTTATGTGTTATTTCCAAAATTTCATTTTCTCCAATAAATTCTACGGTATGTTCTCCAACAATGTTACCACCTCGAATGGAAGAAAAACCAATTTCATCTTTAGAACGTTTTTCGTGCTTCGTGTGTCTAGCAAATTCATAATGAAAAC
Source organism: uncultured Clostridia bacterium (assembly GCA_947629805.1). Lineage (GTDB taxonomy): Bacteria > Bacillota > Clostridia > TANB77 > CAG-508 > UMGS1663. The sequence goes on from CANRFE010000028.1 coordinate 4,829, forward strand.
GATTTTCTAAAGCTTTGTTCATGCTATCGGCAAGCAAAAGGGCAGTACCACTTGGACTGTCAATTTTTCGGTTGTGGTGTGCTTCTATTATTTCAATATCTGTATTAGACAAAGCTTTTGCCGCTTCTGCTAAAATTTTACTCATCAAAGTAATAGTAAAAGACATATTGGCAGATTGAAAAATAGGTAAAGTTTTAGCATATTCCATAATTTGTTCTTTTTCTTCTTTAGAAAAACCAGTAGTAGCAATAACAGCAGGAATATGGTTTTCTTTGGCATAACAAAGCATGGAAAGAGTAGCTTTCGGAATAGAAAAATCAATTATAACATCTGGTTTTTCTTTTATTTGTTGAAAATCGGTATAAACCGGAAAAGTAAATTTTCCGGTATTTTCTTTGTCGAATCCACCTATTAAAACACAATTTTCATAAGAATCTAATTGTTTTTGTACTTCTTGTCCCATCTTTCCATTTGCACCGTGAAGGAATACTTTTATCATATAATAACCTCCTAAAAAATAAAAAAGACGAGAAATTTTCTTCCTTTTAGAAAAGAAATTCATTTTTCCTCGTCTGTTTCATACAAAATTAAACAAAAATTAATAAACAAAAGAAAATATAAGCATATTTATAAAATTTATTCTTTTGCAAGAAAGCATAAAAGAATTCAAAAGACTCTTGCATAGCGCTGTATTTATCCACAAAAGTAACAACAAAAGATTCTGGGTACCTTGGTAAGCAAAGCGTAATAGGCCACATATGTTTTACTATAATGTCTTGCTCTTTTTTGCTTAAAGCAAATAATTTAGAAGCATTTTCTAAGGCTATTTTAGGATGAATAAAGGCATGTTTACGTTCTAGGTTTAAGAGTTTACTACTTTGTCTCCAATCATATAAAAATAAATCGTGAAGCATACCTGCACGAGCAACAGCTTTATAATCTAACCCTAATTTTTTACAAATTTTATAACTAAGATAAGCAACACGAAAACAATGTTCAAAAGTATTCGTATTACAGTGTTGTCTAAAATTTTTCATTTGTTGCACAGTTTTGTTTTCTAAAATATCTTCTACCAGCGTATAAAATTCGGAATATTGATTTTTTTCTTTTTTTATGCATAAAGAATCCATCTTTTTAAACTCCTTTATTTTTCTTTCTTTCGTGTATAACCTTCTCCTTTTATTATAGCACAATATAGGAAAAAAGCAAATTCGTTAAGGAAATATTAAGAGAGTGTGCCAAAATCTCTCATAGCTTTTTCTAATTTTTGTTTGCCAGCAGGGCTTAAAGGAACAAGTGGAAGGCGAGGAATGCCATAATGATAACCAAGGAAGTTAAGAGCTTCTTTTACAGGAATCGGATTCACTTCACAAAATAGAGCTTCTACTAATGGTAAACATTTTAATTGTGCCTTTTTGGCTTCTTCTTGTTTGCCTTCTAAATAATTCATAACCATTGTATGGGTAAATTGAGGTTCAATATTGGAGAGTACAGAAATAACACCAAGACCTCCTAAAGACAAAATAGGAACAATTTGATCGTCATTACCAGAATAAATGTGTAACTGCTCTTGGCATAAAGAAGCGGTTTTGGCAATTTGTGCAATATTACCAGAAGCTTCTTTAATAGCAACAATATTTTCTATGTTTGACAATTCGAAACAAGTTTCTGGAGTAATGTTTACTCCGGTTCTACTAGGTACATTATAAAGAATAATAGGCAGGCTTACTTCTTTGGCAATGGCACTATAATGGGCTACAAGTCCTGCTTGTGTGGTTTTATTATAATAAGGAGTAACGAGCAAAAGTCCATCTGCGCCAACACTTTCTGCATATTTGGATAAAGCAATAGCAGTTTTGGTATTATTAGCACCAGTACCTGCAATAACAGGAATACGTTTGTTTACTTTTTCAATTGCAAATCGAATGGTTTGCTTTTTTTCTTCTTCTGTCATGGTAGAGCTTTCACCAGTTGTACCACAAACAATAATAGCATCTACCTTTTTTTGAATTTGGTCTTCTAGTAATTTCCCAAATTCTTCAAAATTAATACCATCTTCTGTAAAGGGAGTGGCGATGGCAGTACCACATCCTTTAAATAAAATTTTTTTCATATTTTTGTCCTTTCTAAAAGGCAATATAGAGTAAGAAATACAATAGTATTTCAAACTATTGTCATTATATGATAATTCATGGGAAAAAGAAATAGTTTTCTTAAAAATTCTTTTCCTCTATTAATTTTTCTACAATTTGAACAGCATTGCTGGCAGCACCTTTACGAATATTGTCTGCTACTACCCAAAGATTCACACCAGATTTCACACTATAATCTCTTCGAATTCTTCCCACAAAAACTTCATCATGACCAGTAGCGTTGTTGGCAAGAGGGTAAAGATTGTGTTGTATAGCATCTTGTACAATAATAGAAGGGCTATTTTGCAAAGTAGAAACTAAATCTGCTAAAACAAAATCTTTTTCAAACTCCACATTAATTGCTTCACTATGGGAGTTCAAAACAGGAACGCGAACGGCTGTAGCTGTAATTGGCAAATTCGGCCTTTTCAAAATTTTTCTGGTTTCGTTTATCATTTTTTCTTCTTCTTTGGTATAACTATTTTCTAAAAACACATCAATATGGGGCAGACAATTGTTAAAAATAGGGTAGGGAAACTTTTGTAAAGAATAGTCTTGTTTGCTTTCAAAAGCATGAATGCCATTTTCTAAATCAACAATTCCTTTTAAGCCTGCTCCGGAAACAGCCTGATACGTAGAATATACAATTCTTTTTATATGGTATTTTTCATCCAGTGGTTTTAAGGCAACAACAGCTTGAATTGTAGAACAATTAGGATTAGCAATAATGCCTTTGTGCTTTTTTATTTCTTCTCTGTTTACTTCTGGTACTACTAAAGGAACGTTTTCTTCCATTCGAAAAGCACTACTATTATCCACTACAATACAACCTTTCGAAGCCGCAATAGGAGCAAACTTTTCTGCGGTTTTAGCGCCTGCTGAAAAAATAGCAAAATCAAAACCTTCCTCAAAAGAGTTTTCTGTTAATTCTTGCACTTCATATACTTTTCCCATAAAAGGGAATTTGGTACCACAAGAACGCTTAGAAGCAAAAAGTACATACGAAGCAATGGGTAAGTGTTTTTCTTCTAATACTTTTAAAATCATTCTTCCTACCACACCTGTAGCGCCAACAATGGCTAATTTGTAATCTTTCATAAGAACACCTCATTTTCTAAAATAATATATGCGAGGCAAAAAGTATTTTCTACACAAAGAAAGAAAAAGGCTATATTTTTTTTAGAATATATGGTATAGTATAGGAAAGAACACCAACAAAAACAAAGAAAAAGAACGTCTAAAGGGTAGAAGGAAAAAGGTGAGAAATATGAAAAATAGTCGTATTTTTATTTTACTTATTTTTGTTATTTGCCTTGTTATGCTAATCATAGTAGGAGGAACTTTCTATTATAAGCAAGCAAAACAAAAGGCAAACGAAGACAAAACGCAACCCTTTCAAGAGGAAGTGAAAACAGATTTAGCCACAATAAGTTATGAAGGAACCTTTCAAGCAAAAGGAGTAGTAGTAAGAGTAGAAACAAATACACTTACCATTATGCCAACAATAGAAAAGGAAGAATATCGTGAAGAAGAAAAATTCTATTGTGAAAATAGCCAAAGTAAAAATTTAAGGCAAGGACAAGAAGTATTCATTACATTCCATTATAACAAATCTTCTCAGGAAAACTTTACCTATGAACCAATAGTGGAAAAAGTAGAAATCTTACAAGAAAAAAGTACAGTAGAAATTCCAAGAGATGTTTTGGTAAAAGCATATAGTTCCAAAGAAAATATTCACATTTCCATAAACCAAGAACAAAGTACAAACAAGCAAATCGTTTTTACCATAGAAGATAAAAACGCATTACCTTATGATTATTCTACCATGCAATACAGAATAGATAAATATAATCCACCACCAACAAAAACAGAAGTAGTACAAACAGAAAATGGAATGGCTACAACCCCTTATGACCCATGGCCAGAACTTCCTAAAATTGCGCCATTAGAAAAGCAAAGCAATTATGGATTAGATGCTAATGGAAAAGTACTAGTAGAAATAGATTGGTCTCAAATTTATGGAGAACTAAAAGAAGGAACCTATCGCTTTACTCTTTCTACAGTAAGTAGTCCAAGGAAAAGTATAGCAAATGCAAGCCTAACAGAGTACCCTTATGATGGCATTACAATAGAAATAAACTTTACCATTGAGGAAAATGGTATAGAATACGAGCAAATAAGTGTGCATTAAGAAAAGATTTTTTTGAAAAAAGAGGAGTAACTGCAATGAAAAAAAGGATATTAGGAGTTTTCCTTGTTTTGGTAATCCTAATAGGTATTTTTGGAATTCCTATTACGAACAATATTTTAGCAAAAAACATAGAGAGCAAACTAAAAAATACGGCATTACCACCAAAAACCAAAATAGTAGATTCTATTTCAATAGCCGGAAAATTAGTTGGCAATGGAAATGGAATGCAATATTTTGGAGCTATTTTAGTACAAACAGAATTATCGCAAGAAGAATTAGAAGAATATTATAAAGCAAAAAGAGAGAACGAATGGGAATATTTAATACAAAAACAAAATTCGAATAAAATTGAAGTCATAGAATTGGGAAAATATTCGTTTAAGAAAAAAGAAGGAAACTATATTATTTATTCTTGGGGAAGCCCAAAAAACGATGTATTAAATTTAGATATAAGAGGACATTAAAATGCAAGGTTTAAAAAGAGAAATTCAATTTATTAAAGGAGTAGGTCCTAATCGAGCAGCTTTATTACATAAATTAGGAATTGCTACCTTAGAAGATTTAATTACTTATTATCCAAGAGACTATGAAGATAGAAGTAAACCAAAAAAAATTGCTTCTTTACAACAAGGGGAAGAAGCGTTAATTGAAGCCATTGTGGTATCCAAAATGGCTGAACAAAGAGTTCGTAAAAATATGGCCATTTATAAATTAATTGTAAGAGATGAAACAGGAACTTGTTTGCTTACTTGGTTTAATCAAAGTTATTTGAAAAATAAATTTGTGTTAGGGCAAACCTATAAATTTTACGGAAGGGTATCTAGGCAATATGGGAGAATAGAAATGAATTCCCCTGTATACGACAGCGAAGAAACAAGCAAAAATACAGGAAAAATTATTCCTATTTATCCTGCTACTTTTGGACTTGCTCAAACAACCATTAGGCAAGTAATGGAAAATGGCTTAAAAATAGCAAAAGAAGAAAATTTATTACAAGAAACTTTACCCCAATACATTTTAGACGAGTATCATTTAGAAAATAGAAAAATAGCCAATGAACAAATTCATTTTCCAAAAGATTTTCCAAGTTTTGAAAAGGCAAGAAAAAGGTTAGTATTCGAAGAATTACTAGCTATGCAATTGGCTTTAATTCAGTTAAAAAATCAATATACGAAAGAAGAAAAGGGAATTGCCTTTTCAAAAGATGTGAAAATTTCCGATGTTATAAATGAACTTCCCTTTAAGTTAACAAAAGCACAATTAAAAGTATTAGAAGAAATAGATAACAACATGGAAGAAGCAAAGCCAATGAATCGCCTTTTACAAGGAGATGTTGGATCACGGAAAGACAGTGGTTGCCATTATTGCTGCTTATAAAGCAGTAAAATGTGGCTATCAAGTTGCCATTATGGCACCAACCGCTATTTTGGCTGCACAACATTTGGTTTCTTTTAAAGAGATTTTAGGAAAGTTTGGTATAAAAACAGAAATTTTAATTGGTAGTGTTAGCAAAAAGAAAAAAGAAGAATTATTAAACAGACTTAAAAATGGAGAAATTGATATTTTAATTGGAACGCATGCGTTATTAGAAGAAAATGTAATATTCAAAAATTTAGGTTTTGTTGTAACAGACGAGCAACATCGTTTTGGGGTAAGGCAAAGAGGAATTATTGCAAAAAAAGGGGAAAACCCAGATGTGTTAGTTATGAGCGCTACTCCTATTCCAAGAACGCTAGCTTTAATTTTATATGGTGACCTAGATATTTCTATTATGGATGAATTACCACCAAACAGAAAGAAAATTGATACCTTTGCAGTAACAAAAGCAATGGAGCAAAGAGTAAACCATTTTATAAAAAAGCAACTGAAAGAAGGAAGACAAGCTTATATTGTTTGCCCCTTAGTAGAAGAAAATGAAGAAATTAATGCTAAAGCAGTTTTAGAACTTGCGGAAAAATACAAAAAAGAAGTTTTTCCAGAATTTCGCGTAGAATATTTACATGGAAAAATGAGACCAAAAGAAAAAGATGCTATTATGCAAGAATTTAAAGAGGGAGCAATTGATATTTTAATTTCTACTACTGTTATTGAAGTAGGAGTGAATGTTCCAAATGCTAGTATTATGGTAGTAGAAAATGCAGAACGTTTTGGTTTAGCACAGCTTCATCAATTGCGAGGAAGAGTAGGAAGAGGAGAGTATCCATCTTACTGTATATTAAAATACCAAGGAAATTCAGAAGTAATAAAACAAAGAATGAAAACTATGCAACAAACAAATGATGGTTTTGTAATTGCAGAAAAAGATTTAGAGTTAAGAGGAAGCGGAGAATTTTTTGGTACAAGGCAACATGGAATTCCGGAGTTCAAAATTGCTAATTTATTTCAAGATATGCCAATTCTGAAAATAGTACAGGGGCTAGCCATACAAATAGAACAGGAGGATAGCAAATTAGCATTAGAAAAAAATCAATTATTGAAAAAATTAGTAGAACAAAAATTTAAGAGTCGAATTGAAATTTAAAGGAATACAAAAGAAAAAATAGCACAAAACTGTCTTAAAACCTTGACATTTACATAAAAAAAGAATAAGATAATAGCAAATGAAGTAAAAAAGGAGTAAGGCATTTATGGATGCACAAATGTTAACAACTAAAGAAGGTGCAGAACTCTTAAGTTTTAAGCTAAACGGGGAAGAAAGAATTCATCAAGGGGAAGAATGTGTGAATCAGGATGGAAAAATATACTGGAAAAGGCGCTATCCAGTTTTATTTCCTACGGTTGGAAAATGTAAAAAAAATCAAACTATTATTAATGGAAAAGCTTATGAAATGCAAGTTGATGGTTTCGCAAAAGATATGACATTTGAGCCAATTAGTAAGTTAGACAACTTTCATTCTTATCTTCTAAAAAGTAATAATAAATTAATGGATAAATACCCTTATGAATTTTCTTTACTAGTTACATATCGAACAGATGCAAATAAATTAACAGCTATTTATAAAGTAACCAATGAGGGAGATATGGATATGCCCTTTGGAATAGGTGCAAAACCTGCTTTTCCTATTTCTTTAGAGGACTTAGAGAAGAAAAATTATTATTTAGAGTTTGAAGAAGAAGAAGAAAAAATTCATTTTTTATATTTAGTAGATGGACTAGTAGGAATTGAATATGCTAAAAATATTATGATAGATAAAAAAACAATTCCACTAGACATACATACCTTTAACCATGATGCCATTATTATGAAAGGAATGAAATCAAAGAAAATTAGTTTAAAGAAAAAGGGAAGAGAAAGACCAATATTTACTTTTGGTTATGAAGGTTTTCCTTATCTTTCCCTTTGGTCAAAACCAAAAGCACCTTTTCTTAGTATAGCACCTTGCATGACAACAGCAGATAGCATTAATGGTTCGGGCGTTTTTCGACAGAAAACGAATATCTTGTTATTACCACCAAAAAAAGAATTTGAATGTAAATATAGTGTAGAATTTTTTTAAGAAATAAAACAAGAATTATAATTTTAGTAGAAGGATGTAAAAAATGGAAATAATGAATTTAGTAGAGAAAATAGTTGCTTTGTTATTTATGATGGTAGGTGTAATTTGCATTTATGATGCACGAAAACTAGCAAAAAAATATTTTAGTTTTCATGATCAAAATGAAGGTTCAAAATGGTTTAAAATAGGAGGATTTGTTTTTGCTATAATAGGTATTGGTTTCCTATTTTGAAAATAAAAATTTTTATAAAAATAGAAAAGTGTCTTAAATGAGCTATATTCTAAAAAATGGAGTTAGTTCAAAATAGAGGCACTTTTTTTATTATACAATAAATTTTTAGAGAAGTTATTTTAAATAAAAAATATACTTGACAGAGAAGTAAAGAAAGGATAGAATAAAAATGCAGAATAGTAATAACCTATAAACATAAAGTACGTTGAAAAGAAAATATTT
>CANRFE010000029.1 GCA_947629805.1 uncultured Clostridia bacterium
GTTCTGTTAATTCTTTTCCGTCTTTTGCTAAAAATTCTATAGGTTTTTCTATGGTAGTATCATTAACATTTGTAAAAGTAACATCGAATGTATTTGATGAACTTTCTTGATGTGTCTTTATGCTTTTTATATATTGATCATTTTCATCTAATTCTACATCTACTAATACTGTTTCACCCCATCCAGAAATAGTATATTTTGAAGTTAAAAGATAATTGTTCTTTACCCAGTCAGTATATTTATCTCCGTTTAATTTTACTGTATATTTATGTTCTTCTCCCTCAACTAATTCTACTGTATCAATAGCATTAATAGAAGTTTTACTATCCTGCATTACATCCGTTAACATTGAAACTTCATGAATAGCACGACCTACTTGTTGAGGATGAATATATACCCAGTCATTTAAATATACTCCACTGTCTTCTTGATTTTCTATTTTCTTTCTAGTAACTACACTAAGTTTACTAGAATCTACACCAGCATATTTTGCTGAGAATGTATATTCTTCTATCTTATCTTTCTTTGCTTCCAAATAAGTTAAACCATCGTTAGCATTATATTTATAAGTAAATTCTTCCGTATATCCATTTATTTTATTATTCTTTATTACAGTAAAGCTATTTGCTTCAAGTGTAGCTTTTGCTGCTTGATTGATTTTTTCTTCCAGAGTTTCTACACCACTATAATTGATTGTATATACTTTTACTTTATAATCGTTTGCCTTATCTCCATCAGCATCTAATTCAAGTTTATATACTTTTCCATTGTTACCTGTTATTTTTGAAGATTTAATTGCTTCTAATTGTAAATTCATTGTATTTGCATTACTTACTGTTGCAATTCCATCTTTTGAATTTGAGCCATAAGTGTAAGTTTTTGCATTTCCGTTTGGGTCTGTAACTTTAACAGTGGATACTCTATCTTCAAAATCATTTGATGTTAATGCAACTGGTAAATAAAAGTTACCATCTTCACTTTGGCTTATTACTCCCGAATAAGTATCCCCATTAAGTTTTAAGCCTTTAACAACTGCTTGCTCTGGTACTTTAATACCTTGCATTCCCATTTGAGCAACTACATCTACTCCATTACCGCTATCTAATGTATCAGTTTCTTCACCACTAGCACCAATGTACTTTAACTTAATGTTATTTATTTCAGTCTTTCCTTTAAGATGAATCTTTATGTTGCCAAAATCTTTATGATTTTCCTCATATTGAACTGCTATAATTACATCTTTAGATGGAGATTCAATAGATATATCCGCTTGTTTACCTGATGAAGCATCTTTTAATATTTTGATTGCATAATCGCTATTAAAAGTATTCATATCTATACTTATTGTTTCATCGTTTTCTTCACTTATTTTTGCACTTTCATCAAATTCTTTAATGATTATTGCACTCTTCTTATCATCAGTTGATGAAGTTAATTTTGCAAAAGTATTATAGTAAATATCTGTTACACCTGCTAATTTACTTTCAACATCAATAAATGTATTTTTTATTTTATTTCCATCAAAAGTATTCCATCTAATATCAACTATTGCTTTATTTCCCGAATACTTAATAGCACTATCAACTTCTTTATCTCCACTAACATTCTTCAAACTTGATTGCCATAGTGTAAATTTTTCTCCTGCTACTTCAATCAAAGAAGTACCATTATCTTCAGGATCAGCTTCAATTTTTAATCTGTGGAAAAATACATCATTTGCTCCAGATTCAATTTTGATATTCTTTACTTTGACTTTTACTCCCATAGTAGGACCAACAATCGAAAGTGGTCTATTTATAGTAATAGTATCATGAGAGGTTAAATCCAAATCAGTAGTATTTGGAATATATATTTTTGAAACACCTGCATCTTGTATAGCTTGATATAATTGTTCCGAATTTTCAACTCTTCTAGTATCTTCATCGACCTTTCCATTATAAGCAACATAATACAACTTATCTGATGTTGCTACAATGTCTCCTACTTTGGTTACACCCGCTGGAACATTCTCAGTAGTATAATCGCCAAAATGCAAAGTATTATCTCTACTCTCTACAAATCCAATTAATGTATATGTATATCCATCATATTGATATGATTTGAATACAGCAAATGGACTTTCATCATAAGGCTTTTCTACTTTTTCATTATAATAATTATATCTTTCAAATGTTGCTTTTGAACTAAATTCATGACTATGGAAAGTAGTTTTATATATTTTTGAATGTTCTACCTCATTATAGTAATTATAATAACTGTAACCTTCAATAGTTTCTTTTTTATCTCCATAACCTTTTGGTAATTCTTTTAGTTTCTCATATTTTGTGATTTTTTCTACTGTTTCAAGTTTTGTCGCATTTTTATCTTCACTATCTTTAAATGTTACTGTTGCATTTGTTTTTTCTGCTTTAACAGCAGGTTTTTCGTAATTTTCGCTTTTATAAGTTAATTTTGAAATGTTTAATGTTGCACCATTTTTTACTTCAACAGCAGTTTCTGCTTTTTCTCCTTCAACAGTAAGTCCTGTTGATGTTAGGCTACCAGTATCTTCAATAACAATTGGTATTTTTGCATCTGCTAATGTAATGGCATCAATAGTCACATTTGGCGAACTTACTTTAAATATTGTTTCAGCACTACCAGAAGCAGTTAATTTATGATGTTCGTTTCCTCCGTTTATTACAACTCCTCTTTCAACTTGTACTGGACTATTTACTGTAAAGTCTTGACCGATAAATATTTGTTTTGCATCACCCGTTAATGCAAGATTTAATTCTTCTTCCGAGTTCACTATTATAGCATCTGATTCAAATGTGAATTCGTATGCAGTAGGAACATCTTCTACACTTGCAAGGGAAAGTCCACTTTCTTCTGGTGCTTTTTTAAGTGTAAGTGTCTTTGGTAAACTGTTTGCATTAAATTTTAATGTAAAGCTATTGTATCCATCTTTGTGAGCCAAATCACTTAAAGTTACTGTATCATCGCCTTTACCTCCAAATTGTTCACTTAAAATATCTCCATATAATTCTTTTGCATCGTTTATAACTTGTGTTTTTAAGCTATTTTGGTCAGCTTCTCCGCCTTTTTTGAATGTTTTTTCTTGACCATTTATTGATAGTGTAATTCCTTGAATTTCATTTTTTAATAATATATAAGCAATTGTTCCAGGTATGCCTGTTTCATTCATTTTTGATAAGGGTACCGTAGGGTCTTTTACTGTAATTGTTACTTTTCCACTATTTGCTTCATAATCTTCAATTACAAATGATTGTGAATTTTCTTTCTTGTTCAAATCTTCAAGTACATCACTAACGAATTTATCTGAATATAAATTCCAATGTGGAACTAATGTTATATCATCCTGTTCATCACTTACTGTTATAGCATCAATTTTTGTTCCATCTTCCTTATTCCAGTAAGCAAATTCATGGTAAACATCACTTGGGTCTGGTTTTTCTTCTGGAGCTGCTATTGTGTCTCCATCCCATACTGTGATTGGACTTGTTTCTACTCCTGAAAATTCTACTTTGTGAGCCTCCGCAAATTCTAATGCACTATAATCAATAGTATATTCTTCTGGAAGGCAAGCAAATTTTTCTCCGTCAAAGTCTATCTTATAACTTATTTTTTTGCTACCATCTTTTCCGTCTTTGTCAATTTTGAATAATACAAGTACCCAACCTTGGTCGTATTCTTCGGCAGATGGTGTATAAGTTTTTGGAGTTCCTTTCTCTGTATTCAATATAATTGTCCATGAATGAGAATACTCACTTAAACTATCATCACCTTTTCCAGGGAATTCAACTTTAATTGGCACAAAGTATCCAGTATCTTCATCGAAAGTACCTTTTGTCAAAGTTTGCTCTTTGATTTTTCCTTCAATGCCTTTTTTTACTTTTCCATGCTCTGGCATTTCTTCTGTTTTAACAGTTACTTCTTTGCTCGTTTCATAATTATATCCATAATTTCTTAAGTCTTGAACTGCTTGTTCGTCATCTTTTATATTTGCTTCTGTTGCTACTTCATAATTACCAAAATTTCCAGCTGATGTGCTTTGTAACTTCAACTCACTCCAGTCTATCGTTACTGTATATGGTGTATAGTCATTTTTATCATCGCCATCTAAATCTAATGTAATAGTAAATACTTTTTTGTCATCAGAAATTGTACTACCATCTTCTGCATTTTCGCAAAGTGATTTTAAAATATAAAGTTTGCCAGTTTTATCAAATTGATTTCCGAATCCCTTTAAATAATGTGTGTCGCCTTCCCCATCATGGAAGAACTGAACATTGATTGTATCAGTAGCTTCAGCTGGTATATTTTCTGTATCAGCTAATTGAAGAACAAGTCCTAAATAATATAGGTTGTGTTCAGTATCAAAAATACCACCAAAGTCTTCCTCCCAATATGTTCCATCATCAAATATTGGTAGAACACCTTTTACTTTATATTTTTTTGCATCTGTATTGTCTTGTTCAACTGTTACAGAATATCCTTTTTCCTCATCATACCAAGAGCCACCATCCCCAAAAGTATCTTTATCCGAACTATCTAGTTTTGCAACTGTAAAAATTGAAGATCTTTCAAATGTTACACCACAATAGTCTATTGCGTAAACAACTGGTAAAAATTCTTTCCCTTCTGCTCCATCCCAGTCAACTACATAGTATAATACTTTATCACATACTCCATCTGTTCCACAGCAACTGCCATCGCAAGCATCTTTTCCAGCACATTCTACACAACTTTTTGTATCTTTTGGAAATCTGTATAAAATTGTTAAATTATTATCGTCATCTAAGTCAGCTCCAGTAAATTTCTTTAATATATTTCCATCTACTAAATCTTTACCTATATCTGTATGAGATTTTACTCTTGTTATTTCGACTTTATTTTTCTCTATTTCTACACCTTCTGGTGATTGAATTGTAAAGTCAAAGTAAAAACCGTCTTTTTTATCTTCTCCGAAAGCATCTTTACTTGTTAATTCTTGCTCAACTAATGTTCCTGTTAACTTTCCACCTGTTAATGTAACATTTTGTCCTGCTGGTGTTGTATAACCCCAGTTTGTCATTTGTTCCTTATCAGCTTGGCTTGCTTTATTTAATTCAATTTTTGCTTCTGAATCTGTTTGTAGTTTTAATTCGCTCCAATCAACTGTAATTGTATATGGATTATATCCTGTATCATCTCCGTCCATATCAACTACAATAGTAAATTCTCTAGATTTTTTTTCTGGATGAAGATGTTTTAATATATATATAACATCTTTTTCATCAAATTCCTTATCTGTCCAGTCATTTTCTTCATCTCCATCTATAATTTTAACTTTAGTTTTACCATCAATTTTATTATTTTCTGTTTTAATTGCAAATGCTATATAATAATCTGTGTCATGTCCATCTTCAAAAGGAAGTTCTTCGGTCTTTCCATCATATATTGGAAGAAGTCCTTTGACTTTTATTGTTGCTTTTCCTGTTGTAGCATCTCCAGCTGCTTCATAAGTTACATTATAATCATCTGATTTTTCCCAACCATAAAAACTACTTAAATCTAAATCATCACTCATTACATCAAGTGTAGTTTTTGAGTTCTTTCTTAATTTTAGTTCTTTAAAGTCAATTCTTATTTTTGTTGGAACTCCGTCAACATCTATTATAATATCACGATAATGATTTGTTGCTGTGTCTCCAACTTCATTTTCGTTAACTTCCATTAAAATTGTTGCTTTTCTGTTAGCATCAAAAGTTGTTTCGTTATATTTTGTTCCATTTTCATCTGTTGGAACTTTTACTTTAGCTTTATCTACATCAATTCCTTCATCTAATGTTATTGTATATGCAAAGTAGAAACCGCTAGGACTATCTCCAAAACCTTCTACTTTTTCTTGCTGTGTTATATATCCTGTTACTTTATAAAGACCATCAGATTGTCCTGCAATACTATATGTATTTTCTGGTGTATATTTTAATCCTTTTAATTCTTCTACATCATTTTCAGGAATTTTTGTATCTATTGTAACTCCTGCATTATATGAAAATTCAATAGGATAGTCCTCTGCTTCTTTATTGTTTTGTGAACGAGCTTTCTCTCCATCTAGTGTTATAGTTAATGTTAGTTCTTTTTCTAATTTTACTAAATCACCTAAAGTAATTTTTGCAAATTCCTCTTTCAATTTATTAACTGCGTTACTATCTCCTTGGGCTACCTTATCATAGTCAATACCTTCCTTGCCTGTTAATTTGCATAATAATACTCCAAATTGTTGCCACGCTTTTGATTCAGGACCTGCTCCGTCAGCAACATCTTCTTTACCAAAAATAACTTCTTCCTCACCATTTGAAATTTTTAATGATGTAACATTTTCTGTTTTTACGATACTAACTATATCTCCAATAAGTCCTGTATCTGAAATTTCACTATTTTTCTTATTCAAATCATATACATGGAATGTTAATATTCCATCATTAAAATCTACATCATAGTAATATCCATTTGTTTTTGTCTTTTCATTTATAGTCTTTTTTGCTTCTTCTAATAATTTGTCAGTATTAACTTCTTCATACCACGTTGCTTTTAATTTCCTATTGCTTGTTATAGGATCTCCAAAATTCCATGGTGTATTTCCATCTTCTTTAACCCATTGTTTAAATTGTTTTCCTGCTAGTGTTGGTCTATTATTTCCTGTAATATCCGCTTCGTTTATTTTTTCGCCTTCTACTACTTTAATTGCTGTCTTACCATCAGCGAATTTTCCACCGTCTAATTCAAATTCTACAGTAAAAATATCTTTTACATAGTTATAATCAATATAACGAATATTTAAATTGTCGCCTAATTGACTTGTACCTACAACATTATTTCCTTTTTTCCAATTACCTGTAAAATTGCCTGAATTATCGTATTCGCCCTTTACTTGAAAAATAGTCATTTCGTTATATATGTCATCGTTATTTGTTTTCCCATCTTGATTTTGTACATTTATGCTTCTTGCTGCAAGCATTACGTCTTGAGTTGTCAATGTATGTTCTGACGTAAAAGCATATTCGCCAATAACATATACATAACTAGTTTTTGGTATTTGCTTTTTTGCTTCCGTCCCCAATTCTTGTGGTGTCATTTCTCTTGCAAATACTGGAACAGCTAGTGCAAATATAGATAGCAAAGACATTATAAATACTTTTCCATATCTTTTCATATCAAATTTTCCTTCCTTTTAATTTGTTTTTAATAATTTTTAACAACAACTGTTGCTTGTTTTTTAGTACCATCTTTTAATATTATCATTGCAGTATTTTCTCCTCCTCTAACAACTTCTGCTCTAACAGAACCTGTATCACTTGGAGTCGTTTCTCCATTATAAGTAAATGCTTTGTAATCTGTAAATGTACTTCCATCTTTGGTTACTTTGAAATCATATTGCGTAATTGCTCCTGTTCCAGCCATGACTCTTGCGCTTAAGTAAAGCACATAAGTTGACTCTTTTGCTTTCACTGTAATTGTAACACTTGCTGTCTTTCCATTTTCTGTTGTTACAGTTATTGTTGCACTTCCTACCGCAACTGCTGTAATGTTTCCACTCTGGCCAACTGTTATAACACCTGGATTACTGCTAGCCCATGTTAACTCTGTTTTTGCATTTGCATTGTTTGGTGTAATTGTTGCTGTTAATTTTCCTTTATCTCCAACTATCATATCGTTTGCACCGCTTATCCTTACACCAGATGGCTCTATTGTTGATGGTTTACTTGGGTTGTCTGGTGTATCGGGATTACTTGGTGTGCTTGGACCACTTGGGTTGTTATTATTTGAATTTGCTTTTACTGTTACTGTATAGGAAGCTTCATATCCTCCATCTACTGTTTTTACAGTAATGGTAACCTTTCCTGCTTTAAGTCCTGTTACATTTCCGTTTTTGTCAACTTTTGCAACATAAGGATTGCTACTACTCCATGTTACCTCTTTATTGGTAGCATTATCAGGATATATTGTTGCATTTAATCTTATTGTTCCTCCTACATTCACTTGCGTTGCTCCACTTATTGCTACTCCTTCTACTGCTACTGTTTCTTTTGATATTGTTACTGTGCAACTTGCAGAGTATTTTCCATCTTCTGTTGTTACTGTGATTGTTACAGTTCCTTCTTTTAGTGCTTTAACATTACCGTTTTCATCTACTGTTGCAATAGTTTCATCACTAGAAGTCCATATTAGTTTTACTTGTTTTGCATTTTCTGGTTGCAAAGTTGCAACTAGAACTGCCGTGCCATCTGGTGCTAATGTCAAATCAGTAGCATTTAATGTTATCCCTTCCACTTCTACATTACCTAGCACCGCCCATTCTGCTTTCAACGTCATATCACTTTTTACAAGTAAATCAAAATCATATAATTCATCTAAATAATACCAACCTGCAAAGATATAACCTTCTTTAATTGGGTCATCTGGTTTTTCTATCTTATCTCCATCTTTTACTTTTATAGAGGCTACTTCACTTCCACCATTGCTATCAAATGTTACTTGGTATGTCTTTTTATATAATAAGAAAAACAATAATATGATAAGAAGAAGTAATATAATTGCTATAATGACCGCAATTTTCTTTCTTTTTTCTTTGTCTGTTTCTAAAAGTCTTTTTTCCATAGACTTACACTCTCCTTTCTTTATATTTTATTTTTTATTCTACTGAACTGTAAGGACAATCACTCCACCTCCTCCAAGAGTTTCGGAACTAAACTTAAAACAAAACGAATTATTTTTATTTAAAATTTTATGAAATTCAATAAATTTCGACTTTTTTCTCGCAGATAAGTCCAAATCCCATTATATTTTATAAATTACATTAAAGCAATTCCACTATATCATTTTTATCGAAAAAAGTAAATAGCCTTTATATATTTATGTATAATTTTTATCTATTTTTTATATCTCCGTATATTTTAATTATTATTCGTTAAACTATACAATGATTATGATTATTTTGAAAAAGAGGTGATTATGTGGCAGGTAAAATAAAAAAAGATAATTTATCACCAAATGATAAAGAAGATTTACTCATAGAAGATAAAAGAAAAAAAGAGATGGCAAAATTTATTGGAAATAATATTCATAAATATCGTACTTCCCTAGGTCTTACTAGAGAGCAATTGGCTGAAAAAAGTAATCTTACTTCTAGTCATATATATCAACTAGAAATAGGAAATAGTATCCCATCTATAATTACTATAATTGATATTTGTAACTCTCTTAATATATCAATTTCACAATTAACAAACAATTTACTTAATGATGAAATAAATAAATTTATTGATGCTATTTCAAAAGACTATACGAAACTATCTGACAAAGAAAAAAAAGCTATTATTCATCTAATTGAAAATTTATCGCAAGGATCATAGCCACCCATAAAACGGGTGGTTTACTCATGCACATTACCTACTAATTTTTTTTCTTTCTTTTCTACTTTATTGAATTCCAAATAATAAATAGTCATAAACACAATGTATTTAGTTTTTCTTTTTTGTCCATTGTTTTTTCTTTTGTTCCTAAAATTTCTATTGCACTTTTGTACTTTATATGATAGGATAAAAAAAAGGATGGTGTAGAGCATGGAAAAAGATTCTAAAAAAATTGAAATTGTTTCTGGTGACGGAACCGATTTAAATATTTCTCCTGTGTATGACCATATTGATATTGAAAAACCAAAAGAAGAAAAGGAAAAGAAAAAAATTATTATTCCAGAAAATAAAAAAACAAATTAAGATGATAAATTCTCATAAAAAAAGTTACTACTTTATGTAGTAACTTTTTTATAAAACTTTTCTTAAATTGCTTCTTGGTTTTCTTCTACCATTTCTTCTTGCGCATCCTTTTGTGCTTGGTCAATAATTTCTAAACTTGCTACAGATACTTCATAAGCAACTTTTATTTCTGAGGTTCCATCTTCATATTTCTTTTCATATTGCCTAGATTGTACTCTTCCTACAATTTTTACCTCTGTGCCAACTGGAATATTTTCACAAAATCTTGCATTTCTTCCCCATGCAATACATGGAATATAGTCTGATTTGTTATATGCTCTATTAACTGCTAACAAAACATCTGCAATTTCTCTTCCAAATGGTGTTTTACGATAAATTGGTTTTTTACAGATAAAGCCATCTAAAATAACTTCGTTGGAAGTATTTTCTTTGGTTGGCTTAAAATCTTCTTCTTGATTTTCTGCAAATTTAATTTCTTTCGCAAATACTGTTAAAACTAAACGATTTTTTTCATTTTCATAACTATTATAAGAACGAAATTGTCCTTCAATGATAATATTTTTTCCTATACTTAATTCTTCTTCAAATAATAACCTTTCTGAAATGGTAATAGGAATATTATCTGCATTTCCACTTAAACGTGGTACACTTAAGTCAAATATGTAAAATTTTTCTCCATAAATTTCATGACTAAATCTTTTTTCACTTGTTACTTTTCCAACTAATACTAATTGGTTATTCTCTGAATAGTTTGTATTCAATTTCTTTTCCTCCCCTTATTTGTTTGTCTATTGTATTCTATTCTTTTAGTTTATCTTTTAGAATGCTTTTTACAAATTCTATTATACTACCTTTTTTTGGTTTTGTCTACATAAAAAGTTAAATTTTCCAAAATTTATTTAAAAAATATTGATTTTAGTATCCTTTTATCTTATTCTTTTAAATTATTTTTCCGTATAACAGTAAACAACTTGCTACCGCCATAGTACAATTTACATTTTCACAAAGTGGTAATTTTACTTCTTGTGGCTCAATTATTCTTTTTTCTTTATTTTGCATACTTCGCTGAATACAAAGCATTATCTCTTCGTCTTCCACAGAAGATGCCGTAATAGTTGCTTTTGAATTAAAACCATACGTAATAATGGTTGCTTTTACCTCTTTTAATAAATTTAAATTTCCTTCTAGATCCGAATTAACAATTAGATAGGGTGTATTTTCTATCATCTTCTTTAAGATTGCCTCTTCCTTAAATTCTCTTGCTAAAATAATCGTTTCGAATTTAATGTTTTTAATGTTTTCAATACTTTTCTCTTTTAAAAACAAAACAGAGCTTTCTCTTAAATTTAATGGTTCTAAAATATTTCTACGTATACAATTTTCTATATTTTCTTCGCTTACAATACCAATAAATGACATGACAATTTTTCTCCTTCTATTGCAAAGTATTTCCAAAATAGTAGGATTTATTCATTCGTTTTGTTTTGTATTCTTTGTACTCCATTCACGTCAATATAATAATTCTCGTTATAAATTAAATCCGATACTTTTACAATTGCAAAACCTTTCTGTTCTATCTTTGAAAGTAACATATCTAAACTGTCTGCTGTATGTTTTGTTCCACTATGACTTAAAACAATACTCCCTGCTTGTAATTTACTTTCTATCCTTTTCCACATTTCTTCTCCCGTTAAACCACTATAATCTAAGGTATCTAAATTCCACTGAATTGTTGTATGATTTTGTGATTTTGCTGCCTGTATAACGGTATCATTATATTCTCCATAAGGTCCTCGAAACAATGTGGTTTTTTTCCCTGTAATTTGTTGTATTTTTTCACTACATTTTTGAATTTCTTCTCTATTTTTTTCTAAAGATAAATTATTCACATGTGGATGGCTGTTTGAATGATTTCCTATTTCATGTCCCGCTTCTGCTATTTTCTTTACCGCTTCTGGATATTTTGTAACAAAATCTCCTACCAAAAAGAAAGTAATATGAGTGTTATGCTTTGCTAAAGTTTGTAAAATAGAATCTATATCGTCTGCCTCCCATGCACAATTCATAGTAAAAGCAATCTTTTTTTCTTGTGTTGCTACACTATAGATAGGTAATTGTTTTGTTGCTGCTACTGTTTGCACGCTTTGCTCTTGCGTCTTCAAAAATGCTATTCCAAATAGAAAAATAACAATTGCTAAAGAAATGCAATAAGAATGTATTTTCGTTTTGTGAAAGATAACAAACATAAAGAAAAACCTCCTACTACAAGCCATTTTATGCTTATTGCAAAAGGTTTATTCCTTTTTTAATCATATACCTCAACTGCTTTTACAATATTTCTTTTAATGGCACCTAAGGTACAAGTAATTAAAGTTACTTCCCTTTCTCCTGCTGTTTCTTGACTTAAGCAAGAAACATCGGTAGGACTTACTTTATACGTATCATAAATTTGATACGTCATTTCTCGGTTATAAGTATCGGTTAAAAGAATTTTATCACCAATTTCTAGGTCTTTTATTTTTCCAAAAGTTTGTGGATAGTTATGCCCTGAAATGCAAAAGTTTCCAATTTCGTTTACTTTTGGTCCACAAGTTTTGGTTACCGCTACTTTTAATGTTTCTTGCGAAGTTTCCTCTAAAATATATTTTTCAATTTGCAACTTTGGTATTTTAATTTTCCCAACTACTTTATAGCCTTTATAAATACTTGGGAAATTTTCATATTCTACTAAATTTGTATTGATTTCATTTTTCATCTCCCTTTCTTGTATGTTAGATGTTGTTTGCTTGTTTTTGCTTACTTTGCTACTTACCTGTTTTGTTTCAAAAGAAATAGCATCTGTTTGATCCATACAAATAACAAAAATACTACTCAGAAAAAGAAGAAACAAAACGAGAGAAATTAGCAGTGGTGTTTTTATTTTAACGATTTTTGTCTTCATTTTTCACCTTCTTTTTGCATCAT
>CANRFE010000030.1 GCA_947629805.1 uncultured Clostridia bacterium
CTATTTCTGCCTTAGTTTTATTTACTGTTTTAATGTTTAGTGTTATTTTAATGGGGGCTTATTTTACTATTAGTACAAAGCAAAGAACACAAATAAAAAGTGACATGAGGATTCAAGATTTATATGGAAAGGATGTAGAAAAAGTAGATCAAGTGTACGACCAGTTAGTGAATATTCAAACATTTGATTATACAGGACAAGTACAAACTTATCAAGTTCCTGTAACAGGAAATTACCTTTTAGAAGTATATGGTGCGCAAGGAGGAAGTGTTACTTCGCAGGTTAATGATTATGCGCAAAATAATGGTTATATGACATACAATGGAGGAAAGGGAGGTTATTCTCAAGGAATTGCTTATTTACAAGCAGGGCAAACATTATATATATACGTAGGAGGGCAAGGAACAGGAGCACTTAAAATAGGGGAAAATTTAACAGGAGGTTTTAATGGAGGAGGAAACGTTACAGGTGTGTCTACGGTTAATCACATGAATGCTAGTGGTGGCGGTGCAACCCACATTGCAACTAAAGACGGCCTTTTATCAACCTTAGAAGACTATAAAGAAAATATTTTAATTGTAGCCGGAGGTGGCGGCGGTGCAAAAAACCAACGCAACCATACTTATAGTACAGGAGCAAGATGGGGACATGGTGGTGCCGGTGGTGGAACTTCTGGAGGAGGACCTATCATTTATCAATATGATTTAGATGATACTTTTACGAGTGAAGAAAATGAACCGTTTACAGAGATTACAAATTGTGCAGGAACACAAACAACTGGAGCTGCTTTTGGAAAAGGAGCAGATACTAGGGGATATTCAGCCGGAGGTGGCGGATTTTACGGAGGTGCTGCTAATGCGGCAGGCGGCGGAGGATCTGGCTATATTGCCAACTTAAAAAGTGCAACTACTAGAAGTGGAGTAAGAAGTGGAGACGGATATGCTAAAATAACATTCTATGGAAACTAATCATGAAAAATAAAATTGATACCATTCCTATCAATTTTATTTTTTTTATTCATTTCATTGACTTTTTGCACTTTTCATTATATGATATACGCATTAATAATATGCACTTTTTATAAAAAGAACTGAAATGTTCAAGGAGGAAAAAATATGGGAGAGGTTATCGTTATTACATCAGGAAAAGGTGGCGTTGGAAAGACAACCACAACAGCCAATTTAGGTTCAGCCTTAGCACTAAAAGGAAAAAAAGTAGTATTGGTAGATACTGATATTGGACTTCGTAACTTAGATGTCGTTATGGGGCTAGAAAATAGAATTGTCTATGATATCGTTGACGTGGTAGAAGAAAAATGCAAATTAAGACAAGCCTTAATTAAAGACAAACGTTTTAATGAACTATTCTTACTTCCAGCAGCGCAAACAAGAGATAAAAGTGCAGTAAATGAAGAACAAATGAAAGAATTAACCGGAAAACTAAAAGAAGAATTTGATTATATTTTAATTGACTGTCCAGCAGGAATTGAACAAGGTTTCAAAAATGCAATTGCTGGAGCAGATCGAGCAGTTGTTGTTACAACAGCAGAAATTTCTGCCATTCGTGATGCCGATAGAATTATAGGCTTACTAGAATCTTCAGAAATTAAAAACCCAGAATTAGTAATTAATCGTTTACGTCCCAACATGGTAA
Source organism: uncultured Clostridia bacterium (assembly GCA_947629805.1). Lineage (GTDB taxonomy): Bacteria > Bacillota > Clostridia > TANB77 > CAG-508 > UMGS1663. Next base: position 1,654 of record CANRFE010000030.1, read on the forward strand.
AAAAGGGAGAAATGATGGACGTAGAAGATATTGTAGATTTATTATCTATTGAATTAATTGGTGTTGTACCAGATGACGAATATATTATTACACAAACCAATAAAGGAGAACCCGTTGTATCGAACCATAGAGCTCCTTCAGGAAAAGCTTATACCGAAATTGCAAGAAGAATTTTAGGAGAAAATATAGAAGTTTCAATCCCGGGAAGAGAGAAAGGTTTTTTAGCAAAATTAAAAAATATGTTCTCAAAAAAATAGACAAAAATGAAATAACGGAGGAAATAGGATGTTCGATCATATTGTAAAATTTTTTAAGAAATTTGTAAAAGAAGAAAAAAAAGATTCCAAAGATACAGCAAAAGAAAGATTACATTTAGTATTAATGCAAGATAGAGCAAATGTGTCAGCAGATTTTATGGAGTTAATGAAACAAGAAATTATTGAGGTCATTAAAAAATATATTGATGTAGATGAAAATTCTATTGATGTAAAACTTACCAATAAAGTCAATAGCGATGGAACAACAGGTGCTCCTATTTTATATGCCAATATTCCAATCTTAAATGTAAAAGATGATACAAAACAAATTCATATTGAAAGAAAGAAAGAGAGTCAAGAAGAACAAAAACAAGTAGAAAAAGAAGAAGCGAAGAAAGAAAAACCAGAAGAACCAAAACAACAAGAAAAACAACCAGAAGAGAAAAAGCAAGAAGAGCAATCAGAAAAGAAAGAACCAGAAGAAAAGAAAGAAGAAGGCAAAGAGGAGACAGAAGAAATAAAAAAAGAGGATAAAATAGAAGAAAAAAAAGAAGAATTCGTAGAAGAAAACAAAGAAAAAAGTGAAAATTCAAATGAACAAGAGGGTAAAGAATGAAAAAAAGAATCTTAAAAAATATAGAGTGGGGAATTTTAATTTGTGTTATTCTATTAATTCTTATAGGAATTATTGCTTTATATTCTGCAACACAAGAAACAACAGAGCAAGAATTGAAAAAACAAATCATATGGTTACTCATTAGTATTCCTATTGTTATTTTAGTAACTTGTGTAAATTATGAGGTGATTGCAAAAATATCACCAATTTTTTATGTCTTTTTTCTTGCTTTGCTGGTGGGAGTTCTTTTTACAGAGCCAGTAAATGGAGCTACTAGTTGGTTCGAAATAGGTGCTTTTTCTTTTCAACCATCGGAATTTGCTAAAATATTTGTTATTCTAACCTTTTCTCTTGTTATTACAAAAATACAAACAAGAGGAAGAAATGAAATTAGTAGACCCACTAGATTATGCTTAGCATTACTTGTTATTGCAGTACCCGTATTGTTAATTGTAAAACAACCAGACTATGGAACAGCTTTAGCATTTTTAGTAGCTACGGTGTTTATTTTGTTTGTGGCAGGCATAAAAAAAAGATATATTATTGCTTCTCTTTTAATTGTAGGAATTAGTATACCATTATTGTATTTTTTTGTTTTACCAGAACATGCAAAAACAAGAATTGATGTGTTCTTAAATCCCAATTTAGATCCAAGAGGAGCAGGTTATAATGTGATTCAATCGAAATTGGCCATTGGTTCGGGACAATTATTTGGTATGGGCATATTAAAAGGAAATCAAACACAATTAGGTTTCTTATACCCTAAAACAACAGATTTTATCTTTTCTGTTATTGGGGAGGAAATGGGGTTTGTTGTAGCAGCAGGAATTGTCTTTCTTTATGTATTGTTAATTACCAAAACAATTTATGTGGCAAAAACCGCCAAAGATGATTTGGGTTCTTATATTGCTATGGGAATTGCAGGAATTTTTTTATTTCACATGGTAGAAAATATAGGAATGACCATTGGTTTATTACCTATTACAGGAGTGCCCCTTCCTTTTGTTAGTTATGGAGGAAGTTCCCTATTAACGAATTTGATTTTAATTGCTTTATTATTAAATATTAGTGGAAGAAGACAAAAAGCAATTTTTGTGGAATGAAAAATGAGGGTTTTCCCTCATTTTTTAGCTTTTGAAAAGAAAAACTAGTATTTTTTTAGAGATTTTGCTATAATAAAGCAATAAAAAAGGAGAAAACAATGTACGTAAAACCATTAAAAATAGGAAAGGTAACCATACCCAATAATATCTTTCTTGCTCCTATGGCAGGAATTAGCGACAAATCTTTTCGTAGAATTTGTAAAAATTATGGAGCAGGCTTAGTATGTACAGAAATGGTAAGTAGTAAAGGCTTATATTATAAGGATGAAAAAACAAAACAGCTTCTAAATACAACAGAAGAAAAAAGACCAATTTCTATGCAAATTTTTGGAAGTGATGTGGAGACTATGGGGTATGCCGCAGAATATGTTTCAAAATTAGCAGATATTGTAGATATCAATATGGGATGTCCAGCACCTAAGGTAGTAAAAAATGGAGATGGAAGTAAGTTATTATTAAATTTAGAATTAGCAGAACAAATTGTAAAAGAAGTGGTAAAAAAATCTACTGTACCAGTTAGTGTAAAAATAAGAAAAGGATGGGACGAGGAACATATTGTAGCAGTAGAAATAGCCAAAAAAATAGAACAGGTGGGAGCTTCTTGTATTATTGTACACGGAAGAACAAGGCAAGAATTTTATAGCAAAAAGGCAGATTGGGAAATTATTAAGGAAGTAAAACAAAATGTTTCCATACCTGTTATTGGAAATGGGGACATAAAAACAAAAGAAGATGCCTTAAAAATGTTTGAAATGACAGGTTGTGATGGTATTATGATAGGAAGAGCAAGTATAGGAAAACCTTGGATTTTTGAAGAAATTCTTTCTTATTTAGAACAAAAGGAACCAAGAAAAATAGAAAGCCAAGAAAAATTACAAACAATTTTACAACATATTGAATGGGAAGTAGAAGAAAAAGGAGAAAAGATAGGAATAAAAGAATTAAGAAAGCATATAGTAGCCTATATAAAAAATATGCCGAATGCTAGCAGCATAAGAGAACAAATAAATCAAATAGATACAAAGCAAAAACTTATTACTTGTTTAAAAGAATACTTCCTAGGACTTAGCATATAATAAAAAAGAATAGTAAACCACTATTCTTTTTTTTAGAAAGGAGAAAAAATGAAAACGAAAAAAAAGATTCTCTTCGTATGTATTTTCATGCTTCTTATTTTCCTCATTCTTTTTTTGCTTTTTTATTATAAAAATAAGAAAACAGGAAATACTATATTTAACCAATCGGAAGAAAAAATAATAGAAACAGTCTTAAATATGGTAGCTTACGAAGCAAAACTAGATGTTACAATAGAAACCAATAAAAATAAAACACAATATAGAATAGAACAAAGTATGAAAAATGGTATCTCCAAACAAGAAGTATTAGAACCAGAAAATATTGCAGGTGTTATTACAGAATATGATGGAACAAATTTGAAAATAAAAAATAATAAATTAAATTTAGAAACTACTTTTGAAAATTATCAGTACATGGTAGAAAACAGATTATGGTTAGACTCCTTTGTACAAGAAGATAAAAAAACAGGAAAACCAATTAAAATGATAGTGCAAGATATTAACCAAAAAACGCTAGTCTACATATTATATACTGAGATAAAAATCTCGTAGAAAATATTTCAAATATAGCTAAATAAGAAACTTTCGATATGGAAAAATAGTAGGAGTGATCAACAAATGGTAATAAAAAGAGGAGATATGTTTTATGCAGATTTAAGTCCAGTCGTAGGTTCAGAACAAGGTGGAATAAGGCCAGTTATTATTATTCAAAATGATATTGGAAATAAACACAGCCCAACCGTTATTGCAGCAGCCATTACATCGCAAACCGGAAAAAACAAATTGCCAACCCATATTGAAATAGGTACAAAAGATAGTGGACTAAAAGCAGATTCCATTGTGCTTACCGAGCAAATTAGAACAATTGACAAAAGTAGATTAAAAGAAAAAATAGGGCATATCAATGATCATGTAGTAATGAATAAAATCAATAATGCATTAGGTGTTAGTTTTGGCTTAGATGAGTAAAAACCCCCCTCAATGACAAGTGTCAAGAGGGGGTTTTTGCTCTTCTTTTTTTCTTGCAATGTTTTTTTCTATATGGTATGATAAAAATAGAACAAAAGAAAGGAATATAGAAAAGTGAAAAGCGATAAAATAGATTTTTATAATTCTACCAACTTAAAATCTTATAATCTTGACTCTGTTATGAGATATCAATTATCTATGTTAGATCGATTAGATGTTTTTACAAGGCGTCATAGTGAAAATGTAGCCAATTTAGTTTGTCGTATTTGCGAATATTTACATTGTAAAAAAGTATTTACTATTCACGCTACTATTTGTGCTTATTTGCATGATATTGGAAAATTGTTTATTCCGAAAGAAATTTTAAATAAACCAGGAAAGTTAACCCAAGAAGAATACGAAATTATGAAAACGCATACAACTTTAGGGTATGAAATGTGTAGAAAAGATTTGAAATTAAGACCTTATGCAGAAGGAGCTTTATACCATCATGAGGCACTAAATGGAACTGGTTATCCAAATGGTCTTACCAAAAAAGACATTCCTTATGTAGCACAAATCATCCGTGTTGCTGATGAATATGATGCAATTGTTACAAAAAGGCAATATACTACCCACATTAATATTTCGGAAACACTAAGGCAACTTATTCAAGATGCTAGGCCAACAGACTACATGAAAACAGTTGCATTAGATTCTTTAAAAGAAAAATACAAAGTAGGTAAAATTAATGCAAAAGCTCTTAAAGCATTATTTAAGGTTGTTATTGACGATACTCTATACGAAATTAGTTGTGTCATGGAATATATTGATTATTTAGATGAACAAGTAACACGTTTAGAAAAAATAGAAAAGTATGATAACAAAAGCAAAAAAGCAAAAAAAGAGAAAGAAAAAGAGTATTATAGAGAGGGAATGCGCATGTTGTTTTCACAAGGGGAAACTTTTGAAAATTATGAACAAATTTTGAGTGAATATCGACAAGCTATTATTCATAGACAGGATGTAAAAGATAAATTATATAAGGAAATTAGCATTATTAAAAAATTAAAAATTTAAAATTTTTAAGGGCTGTTTGTTATTGAATTCGCTTAATAATTTTTTGACATTGTTCAAAAATAGGGGCTTCCTCATAAAGAGTTTTTCTATTTTCCATTAAAATTTCTCCGTCTATAAGGGTAGTTACCACATTTGTTCCTTTTGCATTATAAACAATGGTAGAAAATAAGTCATTAAGAGGTTTTGCAACTACACTGTTGGATAAGTCTAATAGAATAATATCTGCCTTTTTTCCTTCTTCTATACTACCAATTTCCTTTTCTAAACTTAAAGCTTTGGCACCATTTATGGTTGCCATTTTTAAAATTTCATATGCAGGAAGAAGTTTTGCATTTTGTTGTATCCCTTTTTGAAGTAAAGCAGTATACTTCATAGTTTCAAATAAATCTAGGTTACAGCCACTACCTTGTCCGTCAGTTCCTAAAGAAACATTAATTCCTTGTGCTAGCATTTCTGCAATAGGGGCAATGCCACAGCCAAGTTTTAAATTGCTAATAGGGCAGTGCGAAATACTCACCTTAAAGTTTTTCAGTTTAGCAATATCTTCGTTTGTTAGGCAAACACAGTGTGCTAAAATTAATTTTTGAAAAGAAAATTCTTGCTCTAGTACTTCTATAGGAGAAGTATGGTACAAAGTTTTAATATCCTCCACTTCTTGTTTATTTTCGCAAAAATGGATATGGATAGGAAGATTTTTTTCTTTTGCAAAAGCAACACACTGTTGTATACATTCTCTGTTAGAAGTGTACAAACCATGAATTCCTATATTAAAAGTAATACGTTGTTGTTTTCCCATGTTATTTTCTAATAAGCAATTTAATTCTTCTATTCGCTGCTGCATTTCGGCACTATTTTGACCAGTTAATGTTCGAGAAGTTTGTAATCTTACTTTTATATTATTAGCAGCCCTTAGAATTTCTTCTGTCATAAAATACATATCATTAATTGTGGTAGTTCCGGTTTTTACCATTTCTAAAAAAGTTAAAAGAGAAGCATAATAAATGTCTTCTTTTGTTAATTTATCTTCCATAGGCCATATTTTTTTATTTAACCAATCTTGTAGAGCATAACCATCTACAGTTTCTCTAAAAATACTCATAGGAACGTGGCTATGTGTATTAACAAGCCCAGGCATTACTACTTTGTTGGTGGCGTCTATTATTTTAGTTACGGTAGAATCGTTTAAGTTTTGCCCAATTCCTACAATTTGGTTTCCCTCTATTTTAATATCCATATTTTCTTCTATTTTTTTTCTTTTTTCACTCATAGAAATAAGTGTCGCATTTTTGATTAAAATTTTCATTTTTTTCTCCTTTGCCCTTTATTATAATCATATTTTCAGGTTTTGTAAAGAATAAGTTTTTTCTTGACTTTTCTTAGTAGAAACTATATAATTTGTAAGAAATTAGCAAAAAAACATAGGAATTGTTACAAAAAGTAAAAGGGGAAAACATGTATTTAAAACGATTAGAATTACAAGGATTTAAATCCTTTGCAGATAAAACTATATTAGAATTTAAGCCAGGTATTACCTCCGTAATTGGACCAAATGGATCGGGAAAAAGTAATATAGCAGATAGCATTCGTTGGGTGTTAGGAGAACAAAGCATCAAATCACTAAGAGGTGCTAACTCTTCGGATGTTATTTTTGCAGGAACACAGAATAGAAAATCTTTAGGTTTTGCAGAAGTATCGATTATTATTGATAATACAGATGGAAAATTACCAATTGAGTATAATGAGGTAACAGTAACAAGAAAGCTTTATCGTAGTGGAGAAACAGGGTACTTTATTAACAAAACCCCTTGTCGTCTAAAAGATATTTTAGAACTTTTTATGGATACGGGAATTGGAAAAGATGGATATTCTATTATAGGGCAAGGTAAAATTGATGAAATTTTAAGTAATAAATCAGAAGATAGACGTCATATTTTTGAAGAAGCAGCAGGTATTGTAAAATATAGAACGAGAAAACAAGAATCGGAAAAAAAATTAGAACAAACCAAACTCAACTTACTTCGTATTAATGACATTTTAGCAGAAATGGAAGGAAATTTAGAGCCACTTAAAATGCAATCTGAAAAGGCCAAAAAATTTTTGGATTTTAGAGAAGAATTAAAGAAGATAGAAGTGGGCTTATTTTTATATAATCTTGAAAACTATAAAGGAAAATTAGAAGAAATTGTACAAAACGAAGAAATTCTTCAAAATCAATACGACGAAGAAGATAAAAAATGGAATCATAGAAAAGAGCAAAAAGAAGAATTAACACAGAAAGCAGAACAAATTACAGAACAAATTGAAAAAATGCAGCATATTGGTTTTGAGAGTAGTAACCAAATTGAAAAAATTCATTCTGACATGAATGTTATGGCACAAAAAAGGCAAAACAATCAGGAAAACAAAGAGCGTTTTGCAAAAGAAATAGAAGAATTTACACAAAGAATTGCCCAATTACAAGAAGAAGAAAAACAAAAGCAAGACAAACAAAGAAATTTAAATGCAAACCGTGAAAAATTTGAAAAGGAATTGCAACAAAAAGAAGCAGAGCTTTTAGAAATTACGAAGAAGTTATCTAATAAAGAGTTAGAAATAGAAGAGAAAAAACAAAAAGTAGAGCAACATACAGACAGAAAATATGAAGTGGCTTCAGAAATTAATGCACAAGACGTACAATTAGAAAATTTAAGAAAAAGACAAAAAACAATAGAACAAGAAATACAAAGTACCATTTCCGAATTAGACGAAGCAAGAATGAGAAAACAAGAACTTTCCAAAGGATTTTACGAAATTGAAACAAAGCGTGAGGAAATCTTAAAGCAAATGGAAGAAGTAGCAACAAAAAAAGAGGAAAGTAACAAAAAGCAAAAAGAATATGAAAATCAAATGAATCGTCTTCTTTATGAACTTCGTATAAAAGATGCAAGGCACAAATTTTTAATAGAAACAGAAAAGGAAAAAGAAGGATATAGCAAAAGCGTTAAGAGTTTATTAGTAGAATGTGAAAAAGATACTTTATTAAAAAAAGGTGTTCATGGAGTTTTAGCAAATTTAATTTCGGTAGAAAAAGAGTATGAAGTAGCTATTGAAATGTGCTTAGGAGCGGCTCTTCAAAATATTATTACAGATACAGAAGAAGAGGCTAAAAAATTGATTCATTTCTTGCGCAAAGGAAATTTGGGCAGAGCTTCTTTTTTACCAATTGCTTCGGTAAAAGGAAAAAAACTAGAAGGAATGAAACAAAAGGGAATAGAAGGCATTTTAGGAATTGCCTCTGACTTAGTAAAATACCAAAAAAAGTACGAGCAAATTATTCTGAATTTATTAGGAAAAACCGTAATCGTGCAAGATATGGATACTGCCATTGAACTAGCAAAACAAAATCATTATGCTTTCCGTATCGTTACACTAAAAGGGGACTTAATTAATCCTTCCGGTGCTATAAGTGGCGGTAGTGTAATAAACAAAACAGTGAATATTTTAGGAAGAGGAAGAGAAATTGAAAGCTTAGAAAAGGAAATAAAAAAATTAGAAAAGAAAATACAAGAAATAGAACAAGAAAAACAAGACTATGAAAAGGCAATACAAGATATTTTAGAAAAAGTAGAAGAATTAGAAAAAAATAAACAAGAAATTGAAATTGTTTACGCAACAGAAAAGCAAAAAATGGTTTCTATAGAAGAAAATATTCATAAGCTAGAAGAAAGAAAAAATAAATTAAACGAAGAGCAGAAGCAAATAGAAGAAGAAAAAACCAATAACCGTGAAGTAAGAAAACAAAAAGAAGAAGAAATTGCAAGCCTAACCCAGGAAATTCAAAATTTAAATAGAATTATTGAAGAATTTGCAAAAAATAATCAGCAAAATCAAACAGCTATAGATAATTTGAATTTTGATATTACGAATTTAAAAATTTCGGTTTCTTCCTTTGATGAAAGCAATGTATCTCTTGATGAAATATTAGAAAGAATACAGCAGGACATAAAAAATAATCAAACTAATATACAAAATAAACAACTACAAATGAAAGCTATGGAAGAAGAAAACCAAGCACTCTTAAGTGCAATAGAAACGCAAAAACAGACAATTGAAAATATAAAGCAAGAAGTAAAGAATAGTGTAAATACAATTGAAGAATTAAAGAAAGCAAGAACACAAAATAAAGAAAAACTAACAGCCTTAGAAGAAGAAATTGTAAGCAACTTTAAGATTTTAGAAGACTTAAAAGAGCAAATTGTGAAAATAGATGGCAAAAAAGCAAAATTAGAGCAAGATATGGAACAAATTGTAAATCAATTATGGGAAGAGTATGAAATAACACCAAATAAGGCAGAAGGTTTTGAAAGACCAAGCAATATTCAGGTAGCACAAAAACAAGTACATCAATTAAGAGACCAAATCAAAGAATTAGGAAGCATTAATATAGATGCTATTGAAGAATATCGAAAAGTAAAAGAGCGTTACGATTTTATGAGTGATCAGCGCTTGGATTTAGAAAATACCATTAGTAAACTAAGAAAAGTTATTAGTGATATGACGGAAACTATGAAGAAACAATTTGCAGAAAAATTTCTTCTTATTAATAAAAACTTTAATGAAGTATTTGTAGAATTATTTGGTGGCGGAAAGGCAGAACTCATTTTAGAAGATGAAAACAATCTTTTAGAATGTGGTATAGACATTAAAGTACAACCAACAGGAAAAAAATTACAAAATATGATGCTTTTATCTGGAGGAGAAAAAGCTTTTACTGCAATTGCTTTATTGTTTGCTATTTTAAGAATAAATCCAGCACCGTTCTGCATTTTAGATGAAATTGAAGCAGCATTGGATGATGTTAACGTATACCGTTTTGCCGATTATTTGAAAAAATTTAGTAAAGAGACACAATTTTTAGTAATTACGCATCGAAAAGGGACTATGGAAATGGCAGATACCGTTTATGGTATCACCATGGAAGAAAATGGTATTAGCAAATTACTTTCTATGAAATTAGCGCAAAATAAAGAGTAGCCTTTATAGAAAAAGAAAATACCAGTTTGTCATAAATTTATGACAAACTGGTATTTTTACATGTTATCCCTTAATACCCTAAAAATAATATAGGAAATAGAGGAAAAAGCATTTAAGTTAATGTGGTATACATTATTCTGTTTTTGAATGAATAAATTTTCTTCTTGCATTTTCCTTTTCCGAAAATAAATTAAAGTATCAATTTGTTGTTGGATTTTTTCTAAGATATCAGGGGAATGCGTGAAAGTAAAACTACCTCCTATGGGTTCAATATAAAACTGAAGACATTTTTCTTCGGGAAGATTGCTCATATTGTTCTCCTTTTTATACAATGAAAAATTTCATTACAAAAATACTATACCATAAATTAACATAAAAGTCAAATAAAAATCTATCATAAAAAGGAAATAGTAGCATATAAATAAAAAAGAAAAAATTACAAAGGAGAGTGTTTTTATGTGGCATGCAAAAGAAATAGGAGAAGTAGAGAAAAATTTTAGGACAAACCCAAAAATAGGACTTACAGAGGAAGAGGTACAAAACAGAAGAAAATATTTTGGAGAGAATATCTTAAAAGAAAAGAAAAAAGAAACTATTTTTTGGAAATTTGTGAAGCAATTTAATGATTTTATGATTTTAATTTTGCTAATTGCTTCTATTATTTCTGCTTTTATAGC
>CANRFE010000031.1 GCA_947629805.1 uncultured Clostridia bacterium
ATAGAATTTGAAATAGAAAATAGAACTCCCTTAAACTGCAGAGAAAGTCCAAAATTTAGTCAATACTTTGATACGATATGGAAAGGACTAGATGTACATGAAGGAAGAAATTAAGATATCACAAGAAAGAAAAAAATATTTACAAAAGAAAAAAAGAGAAAAAATACTCATTAAAGTAGTGCAATTCAGTATTATTGTTGGAATTATTGTGTTGTGGGAAATACTAGCTAGAAAAGGCATAATTGATAGTTTCATTATGAGTCAGCCATCTCGTATGGTAAAGACACTTTTTAATTTATCTTCTAACAATTTATTAGAACACATCAAAGTAACTTGTTTAGAAACCCTAATTGGCTTTTTGTTAGGAACATTTTTGGGAGCTGTAATTGCTATTTTATTATGGTGGTCAAGGTTTTTATCAAAAGTGGCAGAACCATTTTTAGTTATACTAAATAGCCTTCCAAAAGTAGCACTTCGGTCCTGTGATTATTATTTGGGTAGGAGCAGGAATGCCAGCTATTATTGTTATGGCATTGGCCATTTCTTTAATAGTAACAATTCTTGAAATATTGAATGGCTTCTTAAATACAGATAAAGAATTAATTAAAATGGCAAAAACTTTTCATGCTAGTAAAGGGCAAATATTAACTAGAATTATTATACCAGCAAATAAGCATACCTTTTTTAACTCCTTAAAGGTTAACATTGGTTTATCTTTAGTAGGAGTTATTACAGGAGAATTCCTAGTATCTAAAGCAGGACTTGGTTATTTAATTGTCTATGGTGGGCAAGTATTTCAACTAGATTTAGTGATGACAAGTGTAGTAATTCTTGCTGTAGTTGCATATATTATGTACCAAGCAGTCGTTTTATTAGAAAAAATATTGGTAAAAAGATAGAAGAAGGACCTAAGTTATTTTATACTTAGGTCTTAAAGTAATTTTTTCTTCTGAAAACAAAGTTACCATTCTATAAAGATATGAATACAATATACAAGAATGATTTTTAGCATTCAAAAAATAAGAAAGGAGAAAGAAAAATGAAAAAATATTTCATAATAGGACTTATTATTGTACTTATAGTGGCAGGACTTATTTTCTATTTTGTAACAAAAGAAGATACACAAACAACATCTTTAGCTAAAATACGCTTAAATGAAGTAACGCGTTCTGTTTTTTATGCACCACAATATGTTGCAATTGCAAAAGGATTTATGGAAGAAGAAGGCCTAGAAATAGAAATAACAACAGGGCAAGGAGCAGATAAAGTAATGACTGCTGTTTTAGCAGGGCAAAGTGATATAGGTTTTGCAGGACCAGAAGCTTCCATTTATGTGTACAATGAAGGAAAAGAGGACTATTGTCAAGTTTTTGCACAATTAACACAAAAGGATGGTTCTTTCTTGGTAAGTAGAGAACCAACCGATAACTTTAGTTGGCAAGACTTAAAAGGGAAAACGGTAATTCCAGGAAGAAAAGGAGGAGTTCCTTATATGACATTTGAATATGTTTTAAAACAAAATGGAATTAACCCACAAACCGATTTAATTTTAGATGATAGTATAAAATTTGATTTAATGGCAGGCGCTTTTTCAGGAGGAACCGCAGACTATGTAACTCTATTTGAACCAACGGCGACAATGACAGAACAAGCAGGAAAAGGTTATGTAGTAGCATCTGTAGGAGAGGCTTCTGGTGAAATTCCTTATACTGCTTACTTTGCAAGCAAAAGTTATATAGAAAAAAATAGTAATACCATTCAAAAATTTACGAATGCAATTTACAAAGGACAAAAATGGGTAGAAGAGCATAGTATGCAAGAAGTAGCAGAAGCAATTCAAAGTTTCTTTCCAGATACAGAAGTGAATTTATTAGCAGAGGTATTGCAAAGTTATAAAGATATTGATGCATGGAAAAAAGACCCTGTTATGAAAGAAGAATCGTATAATTTATTGCAAACAGTTATGGAAGAAGCAGGAGAATTAGAACAAAGAGCACCATTTGAACAAGTAATTAACAATAGCTATGCAGAAAAAGCAATAGAACAATAAAGAAAAAGGATGTCCTTTTTTATTCCATTTTGGAATGCGAAAGGGCACCTTTTTTCTTCTAATATAATAGTTTAATTTTATTTCCATTCTTTAAGATAAAGCCATCGTCTATTAAGCTTTTTATTTCTCGCATCATAGCACTTCGATCAACACTTAAGTAATCTGCTAGTGTCGTTAAGGAAAAGGGAATTGTAATACTTTTGCTAAAACTCTTATTAGACAAAATGGAAAAATAACTAAGCAATTTTTCTCGAATGGTTCTCTTAGATAAAATTTCAATTCTGGTATTTTGATGCACCACTTTATTTAAGATAAGTTCTAAAAGATGAGAAATAAAAATAGAATGAAATTTACAGTTTGCTTTGCATTTTGTTTGAATAGCATCATATAGAAATACAAATACTTCACAATCTTCTGTAGCCAATACAAAAAGTTCATTATTTGTATTAACAGGGTAAAAAGCCTCTCCAAAAATATCATGAGGACTAAAGCGGTCAATAATATCTTTGTTCCCATTTAAATCGTAACGAATTAAATCTGCTTTTCCAGAAAGCAAAATACAAATTTGCCTCCTTTTTTCCATGTAAGTTGTAATAATACTGCCTTTGGAAAAAAATCTTTTTTGCATCTTTGTACAAGAGTGTGAAATATCTTCCATTAAATCAGAAAAATCCATCCAACATCATACTCCCATTACTATTTTAAGAAAAGTTTGTCAAAAACTAATCATTTAAGTTATGTAAAGATTATATAAAAAAAGAATTGAAATTGCAACAAAAAATGACAAAAAAATTTTGTCATTAAAATGTAATATTTAAGAATTTCTTAGAATCACAAAGTGTACAAACAACAAAAAGAATTATTTTTTGTGTTTGTTGCAAATGCAACAGAAATTTAAAAATCTTACTATATAATTAAAACAGAATTAAAAATCATAAGGAGGAGAAAATAGAGAAATGAAAGTAATAAAAAGAGATGGAAGAGCAGTCGATTATGATAGAGAAAAAATTGCTATTGCAATAGAAAAAGCAAATAAAGAAGTAAAAGGAAAAGAAAAAATTAGTAAAGAAGAAATTAAAGAAATTATTAAATATATTGAAGAATTAGATAAAAAAAGAATGTTAGTAGAAGATATTCAAGATATTATTGAACAACAATTAATGGATCGTAAAAAATTTGAACTTGCTAAAAAATACATGATTTATCGTTATACCAGAGCCTTAGTAAGAAAAGCAAATACAACAGACGAATCCATTCTAGGCCTAATTAAAAATCAAAACAAAGAATTGTTAGAAGAAAATTCTAACAAAAATGCAGTTCTTGCTTCTACGCAAAGAGATTATATTGCAGGGGAAGTATCAAAAGACTTAACCAAAAGAATTTTATTACCAGAAAAAATTTCGAAAGCACATGAAGAAGGAATTTTACATTTTCATGATGCTGACTATTTCTTACAACCAATTTTTAACTGTTGCCTAATTAACATAGGAGATATGTTAGATAACGGAACCGTTATGAATGGAAAATTAATTGAATCTCCAAAAAGTTTCCAAGTAGCTTGTACAGTTATGACACAAATTATAGCAGCAGTGGCTTCTAATCAATATGGTGGGCAATCTGTAGACATTAGCCATTTGGGAAAATATGTTAGAAAAAGTTATAATAAATTTAAAAAAGAATTTGAAAAAGAATTTGGGGACGAATTGTCAGAAGAAATCATCGAAAGACTAGTAGACCAAAGATTGAAAAAAGAAATTGCAGCAGGAGTACAAACGATTCAATACCAAATTAATACTTTAATGACAACCAATGGACAATCTCCATTTGTTACTATATTCTTAAATCTAAAGAAAGACGATCCATACATAAAAGAAAATGCTATGGTAATTGAAGAAATTATTAGACAAAGATACGAAGGAATAAAAAATGAAAAAGGGGTTTATGTTACACCAGCTTTCCCAAAATTAGTTTATGTGCTAGATGAACATAACTGCTTAAAAGGAGGAGAATACGACTACTTAACAAAATTAGCAGTAAAATGTTCTGCAAAAAGATTATATCCAGATTATATTTCTGCAAAGAAAATGCGTGAAAACTATGAAGGAAATGTATTTAGCCCAATGGGTTGTAGAAGCTTCTTAGCCCCATGGAAAGACGAAAATGGAAATTATAAATTTGAAGGAAGATTCAACCAAGGAGTAGTTAGCATTAATTTACCTCAAATTGGTATTATTGCAGATGGAGACGAAGAAAAATTCTGGAAACTATTAGACGAAAGACTAGAATTATGCAAAGAAGCATTAATGTGTAGACACTATGCTTTACTTGGAACCTTAAGTAATACAAGCCCAATTCACTGGAGGTATGGAGCAATTGCCCGTATGCAACCAGGAGAAAAAATAGACAAATTATTAAAAGGTGGCTATTCTACTATTTCTTTAGGCTATATTGGAATTTATGAAGTAACGAAATTAATGAAGGGAGTATCCCATACAACAGAAGAAGGACATGACTTTGCTATTCGTGTAATGAAACATTTAAGAGCAGCAACCGATAAATGGAAAAAAGAAACAGGCATTGGTTTTGCTTTATATGGAACACCTGCAGAAAGCTTATGCTATCGCTTCGCTAGAATAGACAAAGAAAGATTTGGTGTTATCAAAGATGTTACAGACAAAGGCTATTATACAAACTCTTATCACGTAGATGTAAGAGAAAAAATAGATGCTTTCAAAAAATTATCTTTTGAAAGTGAATTTCAACAAATTTCTTCTGGAGGTGCTATTTCCTACATAGAAATACCAAACATGAGACATAACTTAAAAGCTCTAGAAGACGTAGTAAAATTTATTTACGATAATATTCAATATGCCGAGTTTAATACAAAATCAGATTATTGCCATGTTTGTGGCTTTGACGGAGAAATTATTATAAACGATAATTTAGAATGGGAATGTCCAAATTGCGGCAATAAAGATAAAAACAAAATGAATGTAACAAGACGTACTTGTGGTTATTTAGGAGAAAATTTCTGGAACGAAGGAAAAACAAAAGAAATTAAAGCGAGAGTATTACATTTATAAAAGAAATGAGGAAGCAAATATGAAATATGCTAAAATAAAAAATTGTGATGTTGCCAATGGACCAGGAGTTCGAGTTTCTTTATTTGTAAGTGGGTGCAATCATCATTGCAAGAATTGTTTTAACAAAGAAGCATGGGACTTTAACTACGGAGAAGAATTTACAGAAAAGCAAGAAAAAGAAATTATAGAAGATTTGAAACCAGACTATATTACAGGTTTAAGCTTGCTAGGAGGAGAACCTTTTGAACAACCAAATCAAGAAGGTTTGGTGCCTCTTATAAAAAAAGTAAAACAAACCTATCCAAATAAAAAAATATGGTGCTATACAGGTTTTACCTTTGATAAGCAAATTTTAGAGCAAATGATAGGAAAAGAACAAAGACAAACGACAAAGGAAATGCTAGAAAATATAGATTATTTAGTAGATGGTAGATTTGTAGAAGAATTAAAAGACCCAAAATTAAGATTTAGAGGATCTAGTAATCAAAGAATTATTGATGTGAAAAAAAGTTTAGAACAAAACGAAATTGTTATTTGGGACGGGCTAGAGAAAGATTTAGGGTAAAAGCAAAAAAGATATGCTAAAAGCATGTCTTTTTTCTTTCCAAATCTTTCCTAAAAATAGCAAAGACTATTGACAAAAAAACATATTTTAAGGTATAATACGTAAGAATAAAGGAAAATACATATCCCGCACAAAGAAAGTGTCGTTACTGGAAGGAGGGGAATATATAAATGTCAGAGATTAAAGTAAATAATGGAAATATAGAGGATGCCTTAAAAAGATTTAAGAGACAATGCGCAAGGAACGGCGTATTGCAAGAGGTTCGAAAAAGAGAGCACTATGAAAAACCAAGTGTAAAAAGAAAGAAAAAATCAGAGGCTGCAAGAAAAAGAAAATTTTAAACAAAGAAAAGAGGTTGTAAGTGAAAGGTTAGAAATAAACTGTAATTTTCAACCTTTTTATTTTTCAAAAAAGCAAGGAGGAGAAAAAATGTTAAAAGAAAAATTATTAGAAGATATGAAAATATCTATGCGAGATAAAAAAGTAGTTCGTAAAAATGTAATTCAAATGGTAAGAGCTGCTATTCTACAGGTAGAAAAAGATAAACAAATAGAATTAAACGAAGAACAAATTATAGAAATTATAGCAAAGGAATCCAAAAAAAGAAAAGATGCTTTAGCAGATTATGAAAGAAGCGGAAGAGAAGACTTATTACAACAAATGAAAGAAGAAATTGCAATTTTAGCAGAATATTTACCAAAACCACTAACGAAAGAAGAAATTGAAAAAATCGTAACAGAAATTATTGCTGAACTAGGTGCTACTTCTATGAAAGATATGGGAAGCGTTATGAAAGAAGCAAAAGCAAAAATAGGTGCAGCAGCAGATGGAAAAACCATTAATGAAATTGTAAAAGAAAAATTAAGTTAATCAAAAATGATGATACTATCATCATTTTTTCTTTTCTAAAATTAAGAAAGAGAACCTTGTATAATTTTTCCATTTTGTATTATAATAAGAAAAAGAAAAAACAAAAATAGGAGAGAAGTCATGAAAAATAAAAAAACACAAATTAAAGAAGGAATTCAATTTCACCAAATTGAAACCAATAAATTCAAAACAAATTTATTTGCTATTTTTATAACACTTCCTTTAACCAGAGAAAATGTTACGAAGGATGCTTTATTAACTGCAATTTTAAGAAGAGGAACTAAAAACTTGGCGACACAAGAAGAAATTAGTAAAACATTAGAAGAAATGTATGGAGCAGGTTTTGATTGTGGAATTGAAAAATCAGGAGATTATCATACTATAAAATTTTATTTAGAAGTAATTAATGAAGAATTTTTACCAGAGAAAGAAAACTTAAGCCAAAAAGGGTTAGCATTATTATTCGATATTGCTTTTAATCCGTATACAGAAAAAGAAGCATTTCAAGAACAATATGTAGTACAAGAAAAGGAAAATTTAAAACAAATTATTGAAGGAAAAATAGATAATAAAGCAAACTATGCATTAGAACGTTGTATAGAAGAAATGTACCAAGGTAAACCTTATGGACTTTATAAATATGGATATAGGGAAGACTTAGAAACAATTACTGCAAAAGATTTATATGCCTATTATTTAGAGGTAATACAAAAAAGTAAAATTGATATCTTCGCTTCTGGGCAATTAGAAGCAAATTTAGAAGAAATCGTAAAAGAAAATCCAAATATTCAAAAATTACAACCAAGAAATGTAAATTTAAGTATAGAAGAGAACAAGGAAGAACAAATACAAGTAAAAGAAATCATAGAGAATATGGAAGTAACACAGGGAAAACTAGTAATTGGCTTAGATGTTTTGGCAAAACAGAAAAATGTAACTTATATTACCATGCTTTATAATACAATACTAGGAGTTGGTTCTAATGCAAAATTATTCCAAAATGTAAGGGAGAAGGCAAGTTTAGCTTATACCTGTAGTTCTAATTATAGCAAAAGAAAACAAATTATTATGATAAGAGCAGGAATCGAAATAGAAAATTATGAAAAAGCATTACAAATTATAAAACAACAGTTAGAAGATATGAAAAAAGGAGAATTTACACAGGAAGACATACAGAATGCAAAAAATTTAATTTTTTCTACCATTGCCAATATTGAAGAAGAGCAAGATACGGAAATTAGTTACTACTTTGGGCAAGAATTAGCCAAAAGCAATGTAACAATAGAAGAATATAGAAAGAAAATAGAAGAAATTACAAAAGAACAAATAGTAGAGTTAGCCAAGAAAATCGAAATAAATACCATTTATTTTTTAAGAGATTAGGAGGAAACAATGAAAGTAATAGAAAGCCTTAAAATTAAGGAAAAAGTGTATATAGAGCAATTCGAAAATGGACTAACAGTTTTGCTAGTACCAAAAACAACTACCAATAAAAAATATGCAATTTGGGGTACACATTTTGGTTCTATAGATAATCATTTTATTATGCCAGAAACAAAAGAAGAAGTATATGTTCCAGATGGGGTAGCACATTTTTTAGAACATAAAATGTTCGAACAAGAAAATGGAAAAAATAGCCTAGACACGTTAATGGCCTTAGGGGTAGATGCGAATGCTTATACGACCAATGATCATACTGCATATTTATTTGAAGCAACGCAACATTTTGAAGAAGCTTTAGAAGAATTAATGGATTATGTACAACATCCTTACTTTACAGACGAAAATGTAGAAAAAGAAAAAGGAATTATTGCACAAGAAATTGGTATGTATGACGATGATCCAGCTTGGCAATTATATATGAATGCTTTAGATTGCTTATATAAAGAAAATGCTATAAAAATAGATATTGCAGGAACGGTAGAATCTATTAGCAAAATAGATAAAGAAGTGCTATATAAATGCTACAATACTTTTTATCACCCATCCAATATGGTTATGGTAGTATGTGGAAACTTTGAAGTAGAGGAAATGTTAAAGAAAATTAAAGCAAAATTAATCGAAAAACCAAAACAAGGTGAAATAAAAAGAATTTATGCGCCAGCAGAAAAAGAAATTCATAAACCATATAAAGAAACCCAGATGGAAGTTAGCCAACCCGCTTTTATCGTTGGCTTTAAGGATAGAGTAGAAGCAGAAAATATGGTACAAAGACATATTGCTATTGAAATTTTGATGAATATGTTATTAGGAAAAAGTTCTCCTTTATATCAACAATTATACCAAGAAGGAATTTTGCTTGCACAACCAGATTTAGATTATGAATTTACCAAAGAATATGCACATGTTTTATTTTCTGGGCAATCAAAAGAGCCTAAAAAGGTACAAGAAGCACTATTAAAA
The DNA here is from genome assembly GCA_947629805.1 of uncultured Clostridia bacterium. Lineage (GTDB taxonomy): Bacteria > Bacillota > Clostridia > TANB77 > CAG-508 > UMGS1663. Next base: position 8,972 of record CANRFE010000031.1, read on the forward strand.
GAAATTCAAAGACAAAAAGAAAACTTTGACCAAACACATTTTGAAAGAATGAAAAAGAAAGTTTATGGAGATTATGTAGTAGAATACAATAATATTGCGGATATTGCTAGAATGTTATTAGCAGATTATTTGAAACAAATTCAATCTTTTGATTATATAGAACAATTTCAAAGTGTTACACCAGAATATACAAAACAAATTTTACAAGAAGTTTTTGACGAAAAAAAATGTATTTTGTCAGTCGTAAAAGCAAAATAAAAAAGAATGTCGAAAAAAAGATAAAAACACAAAAAAATGACATACGAAAGTTAAAAAAAACACCAATTTTTGGGTGTTTTTTTATTGACTAAAATGTAAAAATATGGTAGTTTATAATTAATGTAAAAGAAAAAAGGGAGTGATGATATGTTAAATGATGAAATTTGTAAACTAAGAGAAAAATTAAATGAAAGTATCATTACAGGGCAAGACTATATGGTAACCTACAAACTGAGTATAGAGTTAGATGACTTAATAGCAAAGTATTATAGAAAAACGAAAAAGGTGGATAAACGTAAAGAGAAAAACTGTGTTAGAATTCAGTAAAATTTTTTAGTATCTATGGAAAATAGGGAAAGAATAGAGAATTTCTATTCTTTCTTTTGGTTTTCAAAAGAAAAAGTTGAAAAAAAAAGGAAAATAGAGTATAATAAAAATAGGAAATTCATAAAATGAACGGAGGATTAAAATGAAGCAAAAAAAAGTAATAATTTTATTAGTTATGTTATTATTGCTCTTTCCTACGATTTGCTTTGCTACAATAGATACGAATTTTTATCACCCAACAAACTTACAAGATGCAGATGTTTCCACTGTATTTGGTATGGCAGGAAATATTGTAAATGGGCTTACTACAATAGGAACGGTTATTGCGGTGGTTGGTCTTATGATATTGGGTATTAAATATATAACGGGAAGTGTAGAACAAAAAGCAGAATACAAAAAAACAATGATACCTTATTTATTAGGTTGCATTTTTATATTTGCCATAACATGGATTGTTTCTACTATTTATAGTATTATGTTTGTATCACAAGCATAAGTGTAGAAAGAAGGGGTACAGATGAAACATTTAAAAATTATTTTTCTTTTTTTATTTTTTCTTAGTATCATGGCTTTAATGTTACCAAATAAAATTTATGCAACTCATACAGCAGGAGAAATTATTACTGAAGCAGGAGGTTTTATTGAACAAGGAAAACAAGGAGCAGATGATAAAATAGATCCTGAAAATTTAAAAAATATGTCTAATACATTGTACAATATTTTATTAGTGGTGGGAATTGTAATAGCTGTCATTGTAGGTTTAATTTTAGGAATAAAATTTATTTTAGGAAGTGTAGAAGAAAAAGCAGAAATTAAAGCAATGCTTATTCCTTACATTATTGGTTGTATAGTAGTATTTGGTGCCTTTACAATATGGCAAATTGTAGTTATTTTACTACAAGAAATGTAAAAAATGAAAAAATAAGTAAAAAATAGTTGAAAAATAAAAAAATATATATTATAATAAAAAATAAGAATAAAAGAGGAGGAAAATCTTATGAAAAAAAATGTAAAAGTTCTATCTATTGTATTAATAGTGCTTATGGTATTAACATCCCTTACAAGTATTGTATGTGCAAGTGATATAAGTTCACAAATAGGGGAAATAGGAAAAGGTAATAATAAAAGCTATGATAAAATTATTAACTTTGGTAAGTCAGCAGTTACTATTGCACAAACTATAGGTATTGTAGTAGCAGTAGTTGTATTATTAGTATTAGGTATTAAATACATGATAGGTAGTGCAGAGGAAAAAGCAGAATACAAAAAAACAATGATACCATATCTTGTAGGAGCCCTTTTACTTTTTGCAGCAACCACTATCGTAAACATAGTATATCAATTAACAAGTGGATTTAATAGTTAATTTATTACATAGATATAACAAAAATATTACAAATATATTAAAAATGCACAGAAAGTGCATTTTTTTTTGCTTTTTTGTTACATTTTGTAAGACTTTCTGTTATAATATAAATAAGTGTAATTAGAGTTACTTTCAAAAGAAAGGAGAAAGAAAAAATGGGAACCTATAATATACCAAGAAATGTAAAGGGAGAGGGTAGAATTTTATTTATCTTTTCTACAAAAAGTATGATTTATTCTGCTATAGGAGCTGTTATTGGTTTACCCTTTTATTTTCTATTTGCAGCTTTTCAAATGAATTTAATAGGAATTATTATGATGGCATTTTTTGCTCTTATTGGTTTTGTTATAGGAACTTTTAAATTCCCAGAAATAGGAGTCTTTCAATTTACTAAGACAATAGGAGGAGAAAACATAGACGATATTATAAAACGTGCTATTAAATTTAAGAAAAACGGAAACAAAATTTATTTATATACCAAGGAGGAAGAAAAGAATGGATAGTATTAGACTACTTACAATTATTTTAAGTATTGTTCTTGTGGTAATGGTTCTACTATTAATTATTTTGGCTTTTGTATATCTATCCTCAAAAAGGAAAAAAACAGAAGAGCAAGAAAATAAAAAAGGAACAGAAGAAAAACAAAAAACAAAAAAATACAAAGATTATAGAACAGAATCTATTATGGATTTTATGGAATTTGATACAGTTGTAGATAATATGATTTCGCAAAAAGATGGTATGCGTTATATTATGGTAGTAGAATGCCAAGGAATTAATTATGACTTAATGTCAGAAGTAGAAAAAAATTCAGTAGAAGAAGGATTTATTCAATTCTTAAATACTTTGAGGTATCCTATACAAATTTATACACAAACAAGAACCATTAACTTAGATAGCAGTATTCAAACTTATAAAGAAAAAATAAAAGAATTGCAAAACACTTTAGAAAAATATGAAATGCAATATAATCAAATGGTACGTTCTGAAAGTTATACACAAGAACAATTAAATAGAGCTTATTTTGAATTAACTAAACAAAGAAACTTATACGAATATGGAAAAGATATTATTTATAATACAGAAAAAATGAGCTTAAATAAAAATATAT
>CANRFE010000032.1 GCA_947629805.1 uncultured Clostridia bacterium
CTTATTTCTTCAAAATTTTCTACTTCTAATGCTTCTATGTTATTTTCTTCTAAATAAGCAGTAAATGCTTTGGCTATTGGGTGCATTCCCTTTTTTTCAATACTTCCTACTAGTTGTAGCAATTCTCTTTCTTCTAAATTACTATATGATAGGATTTTTTGTATGGTTAACTTGCCATAAGTGAGCGTTCCTGTTTTATCAAACACAACTGTATTAACTTTTTGCGCATTTTCCAATATTTCACTTTTCTTTACTAAAATTCCATTTTCTGCACACAAACCTTCACTTACTACAATAGCAAGTGGAGTGGCAAGCCCCAAGCTACAAGGACAAGCTACTACCAAAACACTAACAAAGGAAGTAAGGGCAATAGAAACAGAATAGCCTAATAATAGATACCCTATAAAGGTAAGAATCGCAAGCAAAATAACGGCTGGCACAAAATAGCTACTTACTTTATCGGCAATTTTTGCAATAGGTGCTTTGGTATTCGTAGCCTCTACGACTAATTTTACAATTTCTGAAATAGTCGAATCTTTCCCAATTCTTTGTGCTTGATATTCTAAATATCCATCGTAGTTCATGCTTCCTGCTATTACTTCTTCTCCTACAGTTTTTACTACTGGCTTACTTTCTCCTGTTAAAAAAGACTGTTCTAAATGCGCTTTTCCTACAAGAATCGTACCGTCTACTGCAATTCTTTCCCCTGGTCTACTAATTACAATATCTCCTCTTTTTATTTCATCTAAAGTAACTTCTTTTTCTATTTTATCTACTTTAATGACTGCTTTATTGGGTGTAATTTTTACTAATTTTTGAATTGCTTCTTTTGTTTTGTCTTTGCTCATACCGTCTAAATATCTTCCTAGTTTTAGAAAGAAAATTACAATGGCAGCAGATTCAAAATATAAATTGTGTACCGCATGATACTTTCCATTCCCTATAAGAACCATATTATACAAGCTATAGGCCATACTACTTAGTACTCCTATTCCCACTAAAGTATCCATATTGGGCGTTTTATGAAGAAGGTTTTGATAGCCACTTTTTAGTATATCTTTTCCATAAAAAAGAAAAGGAATAGTCAATACAAATAAAGTAATGGTATACACCATCGGATTAGCATCTCTATTCCATATTTTAGGAATAGGAAGTCCTACCATGTCTCCCATAGAAATATATAGTAATAAAATGGCAAGGAAAAGAAAAACAAAAAATATTCCTTTTTCTTGTTTTCTTTTTTCTTCTATTTTTGTTTCTTGAAATAAGCCTAAGCTTTCAAAACCCGCTTCTTTCACAAATTGCTCTATTTTTTCTTTTGTGAGCAATTTTTCATCATATTCAATTAATGCATTTGCCATTACCAAATTGACACTTGCATGGTAAATGCCTTCTTGCTTGTTTAAATATTTTTCTAAACCATTCGAGCAAGCACTACAAGTCATTCCTCCAATGGATAATAGGATTTTTTTCATGGTTTTCCCTTCTTTTTATAAAACAGTAAAGCCAATGTTTTCTATTTGTTGTTTTATTTCTTCTAAATCGATATCTTCTGCTACAATTTTAACCGTTCCTTCTTGGTGGTTTGCTACTACCTCTTTTATTCCTTTTTTTGTTTTTAAGGCATTTTGGATTCTATTTTCACATCCTGTGCATGCCATTCCTTCTACTTTTAATATAATCTCTTTCATTCTTCTTCTTTTCCTTTCTTTTCTTTTTCTACTAAACTTTCAAATTTTTCACTAAATTCCGGTGCATATTTTTTTAAGTTGATAGGTTTTAAATCTTTTCTTGTAAAACAATGCTTTGTTTCTGCTATAATAACTGTTTTCTTTGTTTTTTTATCGGTTACTTCATAAGAAACGCTCATTCTTACTCCGGTATATTCCTTGACAAATACTTTAATAAGCAAAGTATCTGCAAAAGTAATATGGTGTTTATAAATACAATTCACTCCTAATACAGGAATAGTAATTCCCTTTTCCTCAAAAGCTTCAAATGGCATTCCGAGTTTTTCTAGCCAATCACATCTTGCTTCTTCTAAATAACGAATATAATTGGAATGATGTACTACTCCCATTTTATCGGTTTCATAATAATGAATTTTTCTTTCAAATAGAATATCCATATTTTCCCCTCCTTTTTATGCTTTATTAAATTTTTTAAATAAGCTAATTAATTCCTCAATTACTTCCATGTTGCCTTTTTCTAAATCATTGCTCACACAACTGTATAAATGATTTTCTAAAATATGATTGGACAAACTTTTAATGGAATTTTCTATTGCGGATAATTGCAATAAAATATCCTGACAATATCGATCTTCTTCTACCATTTTTTTAATTCCTTTTATTTGTCCTTCAATACGACTTAATCGATTGGTAATTCGTTGTTTTTCTTCGTTACCTCGATACGTTTTTTTCTTGTTCTCCATTTTTATCACCTTGTTTATTATATACCCCCTTTGGGTATTTTGTAAATATAGGGGTATACCTCTTTTTTCCTTGGTATTTCACACCTTAAAAATACTCTATTTTTCTATAGAGTATTTTCATCCTAATTTATCTCCGTTTTGTACTTTTTTATCTGGTACAATTAAGGCAACTCCCTCTTTGCTATAAGTGCCTAATACTAATACTTCTGACATAAAATTTGCCACCTGCCTTGGAGGAAAATTAATTACTGCTAAAATTTGTTTTCCTATTAATTCTTCTTTGGAATATAATTGTGTAATTTGTGCAGAAGATTTTTTTATACCAATTTCTTTTCCAAAATCAATTTCCAATTGATAAGCAGGCTTTTTTGCCTTTTCAAAATTTTCTACCTTTGTAATAGTTCCTACACGAATATCTAATTTTATAAAATCTTCTATGTTTGCCATTTCTTTTTCTCCTTTTTTTGTAATATTATCATAAAAATACATATTTTTCAAATTTTGCTACATACTAATTTAAACATTTTATAGGAGGTTTTTAAATGGAAAATCAAAACTTAAATATTTTAGACGAAGTCAATAAAGGAGCTACCATGGGAATGGATGCAATTTCCTATGTTGCGCAAAAAGTAAAAGATGACGAATTTAAAAAAGTGCTAGATGTAGAATATAATAAATATGAAGATATTTCTAGGCGAGTAAATCATATTTACCAAAACTATTCTACAGAAGAACCACACGAAACAAATACCATGAATAAAATGATGACATGGTACGGAATTCAAATGAAAACTATGGTGGATGATACCACTTCGAAATTATCGGAACTATTAATGCAAGGAACCAATATGGGAATTATTGAAGGAAGAAGACTACTGAACCAAAACCCTAATGCTGCACAAGATGTGAAATCTGTTTTAAATGATTTTGTTGTTATGCAAGAAGACAGTGTAGAAACATTAAAGAAATATTTATAATACTTGCACTTTTTTCTTTTTTTGCTTATAATTTGCTTATAATAAAAAAGCAAAATGGAAAAAAGGAGTTTTCAAATGGAACACTGGAGCATAGAAGAATATAAAAATTATAAAGATGGAGTCAAAAAAAAGAGTAAATATAGAGCTAACAAAGTATCTGTTGATGGACACACGTTTGATAGCCAAAAAGAAGCAGATTACTATTGCGAACTAAAGTTAAAATTACAAGCAAAAGAAATCAATGGCTTTTGTTTGCAACCTATTTTCATGTTAGCACCTGGCTTAAAATATAAAGCAGACTTTATTGTTTTTCATAAAGATAATTCTACAGAGGTAATTGATGTAAAGGGGTTTAAAACAAAAGAATATATTGCTAAGAAAAAGGTTTTTGAAGATAAATTTAACTTAAAAATAACAGAAATCGAATAAATATCCTCTGGCACAGCCGGAAGTATATTTACAAATAAAAAAATGCTTTAGAATAAAGCATTTTTTTATTTTTCTTTTTGTATTTTTGCTATAAAGAAACCTTCGTAAAGTTCTGTTGGTCTAATACAAAGGGTTCCTTCTAATAAAGTAGGAAGCACTGGTAAGTTGTCTTTTCCTTCTAATTCGATAGGAACTATATGCGCTTTTTCCTCCTTTAATACGTTTTGTAAAATTTCTTCATTTTCACAAGATAAAATCGAACAAGTAGAATATACCATTTCTTTTCCTTTTTTTAAGATGTGCAGTGCTTTTTTTAGCAAACTTAGCTGAAGCTTTGTTGTTTTTTCTAAAAATTCTTTTGTAAATCTTTTTTCTACATTCTTGTCTTGTAAATTTATCGTTCCACTTCCGAGAACAAGGTGCATCCAATAAAATTTGATCAAAGGAAAAAAAGTTGCTCAAATTTCTGCTATCTTCTTGCATAATATATACAGAACTAGCTCCTTGTTTTTCTACATTATATTTTAACCTTTCCAATCGAATTTTATTTTTTTCACATGCTGTAATATGTGCCTTATTTTTAGTTAATGCTGCTATTTGCGTTGTTTTTCCACCCGGTGCTGCTGCCATATCTAAAATATCTGTATTTTCTTTTGGATTTAATAGAATTGGTGGCAACATAGAAGATAAACTTTGCAAATAAATTTCCCCGTTTTCGTACATACGCAAAGTTTGTATTTTTTCTTTGTTTGCCTCTTTTAGAATAATTGCTTCTTTACTCCAAGCCACTTCTTCCCATTCTATTTGCTTCTTTAGGAATTGTTCTTTTACTTCTTCTATGCTTGTTTTTAGGGTATTTACTCTAAGTGTTACTTTTCTTTGTTTGTTATAGCCTTCTAAAATACTTTTTGTTTGTTCTTCCCCATATTGTTTTTTTAGCATAGAAATAAAAAATTCTGGTAAATTCATAGTTTCCTTCCTATTCTTCTACTTCTTCAAATTGACTATTATATAAGTCTGCATAAAATCCTTTTTTGGCAAGTAATTCTTCATGGGTTCCTTGTTCTACAATATCCCCATGATCCATTACCAAAATTAAATCTGCATTTTTTATAGTAGACAATCTATGTGCAATAATAAAACTTGTTCTTCCCTTCATTAAATTGTCCATGGCAGCTTGAATTTGAATTTCGGTCCTTGTGTCAATAGAGCTAGTAGCTTCATCTAAAATTAATATTTTGGGATTTGCTAAAATTACTCTAGCAATTGTTAATAATTGTTTTTGTCCACTGGATACATTACTCGATTCTTCATTTAAAATCATGTCATAACTATTTGGCAAGGTTTTAATAAAATGATGGACATGTGCTGCTTGTGCTGCCTCTATTACTTTACTATCTTCTGCTTGTGGATTGCTGTAACGAATATTATCCTTAATGCTTCCTCCAAACAACCAAGTATCCTGTAAAACCATACCAAACATTTTTCTTAAGTCTTCTCTTCTAAAATCCTGAATATTAATACCATCTATGAAAATGGCTCCACTATTTACATCATAAAATCTCATAAGCAATTTTACCATAGTCGTTTTTCCTGCTCCTGTTGGCCCTACAATTGCAATTTTTTGGCCATCTTTTATCGTAGCACTAAAATCATGAATAACCGTTCTACCCTCTTCGTATCCAAACTTCACATGATCAAAAGTAACATTTCCCTTTAAATTTTCCACTGATTTTGGATTCTTTGTATCTGGTGTTTCTTCTTTTTCTTCTATAAAATTAAACACCCTTTCTGCTGCTGCTACCATAGCTTGTAACATAGCAGATACTTGTGCAATTTGGTTAATTGGCTGAGTAAATTGTTTGTTATATTGAATAAAAGACTGAATATTTCCTACTGTAATTTTTCCTTCTATGGCTAAATAGCCACCTACTATAGCTACTGCTACATATCCTATATTTCCAATAAAATTCATAATAGGATGCATTAAGCCTGATAAAAACTGTGATTTCCATGCAGAATGATAAAGTTCTTGATTCGCCTTTTGAAATTCTTCTAAAGCTTTTTTCTCTCCATTAAAAGCTTTTACAATTGTATGTCCCCCATAAATTTCTTCTACCTGCCCATTTACATGTCCTAAATAATCTTGTTGGTTTTTAAAATACTTTTGCGACTTTGCTACAATATTTTTTACAACAAAAACACTAATCGGCAAAATGCATAAAGAAATAGCAGTCATAGTAAGACTAATGGAAAGCATCATAATAAAAATTCCAACAAAAGTACAAATAGCTGTAATAATTTGTGTAATACTTTGGTTTAAGTTTTGGGAAAGAGTATCAATATCATTGGTAATAATTGATAATACCTCTCCATTTGTTTTCTTATCAAAATAATGCATTGGCAATTTATTAATTTTTACTACCAAATCATTTCTTAGTTGATACGTCAACTTTTGTGACACCGATGTCATAGTAAAGCCTTGAATAAAAGAAAAGAAAGCACTCATTAAATACAATGCAAGAAGAGTAAGTAAAATTTGTGCAATTTTTCCAAAATCAATTCCCGTTCCTCCAGATAATTTACTAAGCAAACCATTAAAAATTTCTGTTGTTGCATTTCCTAATATCTTAGGCCCTACAATGGAAAAAATGGTACTTCCTACAGCAAAAAGAATAACAACTCCTATGGCTACTTTATATTTTATTAAATAATTTTGAATTAATTTTTTCGTTGTCCCCTTAAAATCTTTTGCTTTTTCTACCTGTCTAATTGGTCCCCTACCTGGTCTTCCTATTGGTCCGTGGCATATTTTTCTCCTTTCTTCTTTTTCCAATGTCGCATTAGGGACGTTTTCTAAAGGAGCATCTGTCCCTTTTGCGACATTTTTATTTTATCGTAATTCTTTTATTTGTTCTTCTCTTTTGAACTGTTTTTTTCCTCCGTCCCCAAAAACAGTTCTTCTTCGGATAATTGGGAGGTTGCAATTTGTCTATATGTTTCACAATTTTGCAATAATTCCTCATGGGTTCCTTTTCCTACCATTTTTCCTTCTTCTAAAACAATGATTTGCTCTGCATTCATTATTGTGCTGATTCTTTGTGCTACTATAATAACTGTTTTTCCTTTTTCTTTTTTGTTTTCTTTTTTATTTTCTTTTTCTTTTTTATTTCCCTTTTCTTGTTGTTCCTTGTCTTTCTCTTGTTGTTTTTCTTTGTTTGTACTTGTGAAAAGAGCTAGAGCTTCTCTTAATTTTCGGTCTGTTTTTAAGTCTAAAGCAGAGAAACTATCATCAAAAACTAAAATTTCTGGATCTATTGCAATTGCTCTTGCTATTGACAAACGTTGTTTTTGCCCTCCTGAGACGTTGTTTCCTCCTTGCGCAATCGGGCTCTTATATTTTTCTTTCTTGGCTTCAATAAATTCTTCTGCTTGTGCAATTTGAGCTGCTTGCATCATTTGTTCATCGGACATTTGCGGATTGCCATATTTAATATTCGATTCTATTGTTCCGGAAAATAAAATTCCTTTTTGTGGAACAAATCCTACTTTTTTTCTTAATTCTTTTTGTGCTACTTCTTTAACATTTATTCCATCAATAAGAAGCTCTCCTCTGGTTACATCATAAAAACGTGGAATTAAATTCACTACTGTTGATTTTCCACTTCCTGTACTTCCTATAATGGCAGTGGTTTCTCCTGGCTTTGCCGTAAAATTAATATCGGTTAAAATTTCGCTATCTGCATCTGGGTATCGGAACGATACATTCTTAAATTCTACCCATCCTGTTTTTTCTTCTAAAAATTCTTGCGTTTGCTCTTTGTCTTGAATACTTGGATTGGTTTCTAATACTTCATTAATACGCTTTGCGGATACGGCAGCACGTGGAAGCATAATAGATATCATGGAAATAACTAGGAAGCTCATTACAATATGCATAGTATATTGTATAAAAGCCATCATATCTCCTACTTGTATAATGCCTTCTTCTACACTATGTCCTCCTACCCATATAATAAGAAGCATAATAGAATTCATAACCAACATTAAGGCTGGCATCATAATGCTCATGGCACGATTGACAAAAATATTGGTTTTTTTCAGTTCTTGATTTGCTACATCAAAACGTGCTTCTTCTCTTTTTTGTGTATTAAACGCACGAATTACAGGAAGTCCTGTTAGAATTTCTCTGGCTACTAAATTTAGCTTATCCACCAATTCTTGTAATTTTTTGAATTTTGGCATAGCAACAAGGAATAAGATTAAAACAATTCCCATAATACAAAGAACTGCTAAACCAATAATCCATGCCATAGAAGTATTGCCATTGGCAAGTACACGAATAAAACCTCCTATTCCCATAATAGGTGCATACACTACTACACGAAACAACATAGCAATTAAACCTTGAATTTGTTGAATGTCGTTCGTACTTCTTGTAATTAAAGAGGCAGTAGAAAATTCTCTAAATTCTTTTGTAGAAAACTGCATTACTTTTTGGAACACTTTATCTCTTAATGTTCTTCCTAAGTATGCTGCTACTCTAGAAGATAATAGCATAATCATGACAGCGGACACCATACTAATTAGTGCAATTCCTAACATTTGAAGTCCTTTTAAGAAAATATAACGATTTTGCATATCTTCTGTATTTATGCCAATTGCTTGGTATTCTTGTTTTACATAATTTACAGCTGCTTGTTCTAAAATAGACTGACTCATTTTATCTAACTGTTCGTTGATAGGAGAAAGCAAAGTTTCTAGTTGCTCTTCCGGCATTGCTTTTAATACTTCTTCCCAAGCCATTGGTTGCATATTTTTCGTTACAGGCATTATTTGTTCTTTTATTTTTTCTTCCATTTCTTCGTTGTTTAGAATAGAAAGAAGCATCAATGGTTTTGCTAAAATACTATGGATTTGCTCTTTTTGTTCGTTATTTAATGTTTTTCGAACATACAATGGTTCTTCTGCTAATTTAGGATATTTTGTTACATATTCTTCATATTCTTTTTGTTCCAAATTTTCCTTGTCTAGCAGTATATAAGCATTTAAAATCTCCCTATCTTCTTTCGTAAATCGTAAAAGAAGTTCCATTTGAGATTGGCGAATGGCTTCTATTGCTACATTTTCAATGCCACCTTGTTGAATTCCTACGTTTACGATTTTGGAAGTATAATCTGGTAAGCTTAAATCTGCCCATGCTTGCACACATAATAAAAGAATAATGAAGATAACAGATACCATTGTTTTTCTTAAATTCATTAATATTTTAAACATGCTCTTCTCCTTTTTGCTTAATTTTTTATTCCTAAAATTGGATTATATGCGATTTATAGTAAATCTGTCAACTCCTCTGTTGTAAATTTTATGTGAAATCTTCTCGAAGAAAGAAACTCTCCTTCTTAAACCTGTTTTGTTTAAGTAAGAAGAGTTTCTTGGAAACTAAAATAAAATGTTTCTCATTTTTCTAAGAAATCGTACAAAACTTCTCCCATGGTAACATGGGGATAATCTTCTTCTTTGTCTTCCCTATCAAAATCTTTGGCAATTTCTTCGTCGAAGAAATCATCTTCTAGGTCTTCTAAAGAGAAATCCTTTTTTTGTGCTTTCTTTTTAGCATTTCTGCGGCCTTCTGGTATAGAAAGATACATCACTGCCATTCCTGCCAAAGCACCCAATAGAAAGATTACCGCCTTGTTTTTTTTCATCTTTTTTCCTCCTTAAAATTATTTCTTTGAAGAATAAGAAACTATTATATTGTTCTATTATACTCTATTTTGTTGTAATTTTCAAGACCCCTTAATTTCTAAATTGGGGAGATAGAGAATAAAACCATATAGTTGCTAATATTAAAGTTCCATAAATAATAATGCGACAAAGCCAAAGTGTCCCATAAATAGAAATTCCCATTAACAAGCTAAGTACTCTGATAATATACATGTGCACCCCTTCTACCCCTGCTTGTAAGGTTTGCTGTTTCTTATCAATAATTTCTGCACTTGGAATCATATAAATTTCCGATAATTTATAAATAACATCTAAGTCTGGAAATTCCAAATCGCGTTCCCATTTCTTCACATTTATGGTTTGCACATTCACTTTATTTATTTTTTCTACTAAGTCCTCTTCCGATAACCCTTTTTTCTTTCTTAATTCATATAACCATTGTCCAAAATCAATATAATTTTTCTCTTTCTTTTTCTTCTTCATTTTTATCCTCTACTATGTAATATTCTTGCCATTTGTACACCAGATGCCGATGCCATCATGAGTCCTCTTGTCATTCCCCCTCCATCTCCAATGGAATACAAACCTTTAATATTAGTTTCAAAATTCTGGTCTATTACAATCTGATTGCTATAAAATTTAATTTCAGGTGCATATAGCAAATTTTCTGGATTCGCAAAACCTTCTATTACTTTGTCCATTTCTCTAATGAATTGCAAAATATCGGTCATAGTTCGATACCCTAAAGCAAAGGTGATATCTCCTGCTACTGCTGATTTTAGTGTTGGTTCTACTGCATTGTTTTGTAATTCTTTTTCCCATGTTCTTTTTCCACGGTAAATATCTCCTAACCTTTGTACTACAATATTTCCATTGCCCAATTCATTTAAGTTTTGCGCAATATTTCTTCCATATTCAATTGGTTTCTTAAAAGGATAATTAAAATGATGGGAAACCAAAATTGCTAAATTTGTATTTGTACTTTTTTTCTCTTTATAAGAATGTCCATTCACTAAACTCAAATTATTATCATATACTTCTGAGGAGACAAAACCACTTGGGTTTTGGCAGAAGGTTCTTACTTTGTCTTTATAAGGTTCTGGATGCCCTATAAACTTTCCCTCATACATAAAATGATTAATTTTTTCCATAACAGAATCTGGTAATTCATAACGAACGCCAATATCTACAATTCCTGCTTCTGTTTTAATATGATGCTTTTCACACATAGAAACAAGCCAATTTGCCCCTTTTCTTCCTACTGCTACAATGACATTTTTGCCATAAATTTCTTCTGTTTTGCCTTGTGTTGTTTTTGCATCTTTTACCTTTACCCCTTTTGCTATTCCATCTTCAATAATCAAATCTTCTACTATGGTTTCAAATTTTAATTCTATTTTATTTTCTTCTAAATAGTCTTCTAATTTTTTATACAATTCATGTGCTTTTTCTGTTCCTAAATGTCGAATTGGAATATCAATTAAAGTAAGTCCCTCTTTTTTGGCTCTTTCTTTTATTTCTTTTACTTCTTTTTTGTATTTGGTACCTTCTAGTTTAGTGTCTGCACCAAAATTTAGGTAAATTTGGTCTGTATAATCAATTAATTTTTTTGTTTCTTCTACTTCAATATATTTGTGTAAATTTCCCCCTACATAAAAATCCTCGTCTTCTTGGTTGTAAAGAGATAATTTTCCATCCGAAAAAGCACCTGCTCCTGAAAAACCACTTGTTATATGGCAGAATGGTTTACATTTCATACATTTTCCTGTTTGTTCAATCGGACAATTTCTTTGCTCTACTCTCTTTCCTTGTTCAATTAACAAAATTTTTTTTGTTTTTTCTAACTGAAGCATTTCATAAGCTAAAAAAATAGCTCCTGGTCCCATTCCCACTACAATTATGTCATATTTTTCTTTCATTTTCTTTTCCTTTCCCTTCTCTATAATACTTTTATAATTTCTCGTATAATCAATTATATAGAAATATTAATCTATTTAATTGATTAATCCCTTTCTTTTAATTTTTTTATATTA
>CANRFE010000033.1 GCA_947629805.1 uncultured Clostridia bacterium
TATTTTCCAATTCTTTTTTAGAAAAAAGATGATAAAAAACAAAGAAAAAGCATAAACTACTTGCAAAATTCAAAAAAATCTTTTAGAATACATACGAATAGAAAAATAAAGGAGAAAACTATGGCAGATAAATTAATCATTGTGGAATCACCAGCCAAAGCCAATACGATAAAAAAATTTTTAGGTGGAAATACAAAAGTAATAGCCTCTATGGGACATATACGTGATCTCCCAAAATCCAAAATGGGAGTAGATATAGAAGGGGATTTTGAACCAGAATATATTAATATTCGAGGAAAAGGAGATTTAATTAAAACCTTAAAAAAGGAAGCAGCAAATGCTAAAAAAGTTTATTTGGCTACTGACCCAGACCGTGAAGGAGAAGCAATTGCGTGGCATTTAGCCCATATTTTAGACATTCCAGAAGACAGTGTATGTAGAGTAACTTTTAATGAAATTACCAAAGAAACGGTACAAGAAGCTATGAAGCATCCTAGAAAAATCAATTTAGATGTAAAAGATGCGCAACAGGCACGACGTGTTTTAGACAGAATTGTTGGCTATAAAATGAGTCCAGTACTATGGAAAAAGGTAAAAAGAGGTTTGTCTGCAGGAAGAGTACAATCTGTAGCAGTGAAATTAGTGGTAGATAGGGAAGAAGAAATTGAAAAATTTATTCCAGAAGAATACTGGAATATCTATGTTACTTTCTTACAAAAAAGCTCTAAAAAAACATTTGAAGCACATTTTTATGGAAAAGAAGGAAAAAAATTAGAACTTCATTCGAAAGAAGAAGTAGATGCTATCTTAAAAGATATTGAAAAGGCAAACTATAGAATAGAAGATATCAAAAAGAGTCAAAAGAAAAGAACCCCAGCACCACCTTTTACAACTAGTACAATGCAACAAGAGGCTTCAAGAAAGTTAGGTTTTACCTTAAAGAAAACAATGTCTATAGCGCAAAACTTGTACGAAGGAATAAAAGTCCCACAAAAAGGAGAAGTTGGCTTAATTACTTATATGAGAACAGACTCTACTAGAATTTCAGAAGAGGCAAGAGCAGCTGCAAAAAAGCACATTATACAAGAATATGGGGAAAACTATTATGAAAATCGTTATTATAAGACCAATAAAGATGCACAAGATGCACACGAAGGTATAAGACCAACGTATGTAGAATTAGAGCCAGAAAGTATTAAAGAAACTTTAACAGCAGATCAATATAAATTATATAAATTAATTTATCATCGCTTTATTGCAAGCCAAATGGCAGCAGCTATTTATAATACAGTAGCAGTAGACATTTGTGCAAATGGCTATACGTTTAAGGCAAATGGGCAAACGCTACAATTTAAGGGATTTATGACATTGTATGTAGAGTCCGAAGACAATAAAAAAGAAAAACAAGAAGAAAATACCTTGCCAGAATTACAACCAAAAGAAGAAGTAAAAAAACAAAAAATAGAACCAAAACAAAGTTTTACGGAACCTCCTCCAAGGTACACAGAAGCAAGTTTAGTAAAAGCATTAGAAGAAAAAGGAATTGGAAGACCAAGTACGTATTCGCCAACTATTACTACTATTTTAGAAAGACGTTATATTGAAAAAGAACAAAAACAATTAGTACCAACAGAGTTAGGAAAAGTAGTGAACCACTTATTAGTGGAAAATTTTCAAGATATTATAAATGTAGAATTTACAGCCCATATAGAAGAGAATTTTGATGAAATAGCGGAACGGAAAAGAAGAATGGAAACAAGTGATTCGTGCATTTTATGGACCATTTCAGCAAACCGTTGAAAAAGTAGAAAAAGAATTAGAACATGTTAAATTAGAAGAAGAAGTATCCGATATACCATGTGAAAAATGTGGTAGAATGATGGTTTACAAATATGGAAGATATGGAAAATTCTTAGCATGCCCGGGATATCCAGAATGTAAAAATGCAAAACCAATTGTAGAAACCATTGATGTTCCATGTCCGGTTTGTGGGGGAAAAGTACAAATAAGAAAAACAAAGAAAAAAAGAAATTATTATATTTGTGAAAACAATCCCAAAAGTTGTCGTTATATTTCGTGGAATAAACCAACACTGGGAGAAAAATGGGAACCACAAGAAATGGTAGAGTTAGTACCAAAAAAGAAAACGACCAAAAGAAAAACAAGTAAAGCAAAAAAGAAAAAAGAAAAAAAGCCTCAGTAAAGAATGCTGAGGACTTTTTTCTTTTAAGACTCATATCCCTTGTAGTGGGAAAGAAGTTGAACAATTTGATGTTTTAAGATACTCATAGAAACGCTTAAAGCTTCTAAAAAGGCTTCCTCCATAGAAACGTTTGAAGGATAAACAGGGCAAAAGGAAGGAATATAGCTAAACGTATGAAGGGCGGTATAAATACCGTGTTCTTCTGCATCTACCTTTTGCATAACCCTTTCATCCATTCGGTCAAAACATAGTTTTAAGGCAAGTTTGTTTAAATCTTTGTGATATAAAGTTTGGGAGAGTTGATTTAATAAATCGTTGCCAAACTGTTTCCAAATAAGACCAGAACTGGCATAAGGAACACCATTTAGAGAAGAAGAAAGAGAACTAGGAGTAGTAAAATTTTTTCTAGTTTTCTTCTCTTTTAGCGTATGGTAATCATAAGGACCACCACCAATTCCTATGACAAGGTCAGCGCCAAGAAAATCAGAAGGGTTTTCTGAGCGCACAATCTCAATAGCTTCTTCAAAATGAAGTAGTGCTACAATAGAACATGCCACTACCTCATCGGCATGAAAAGCTTTTCCACGTGTACCAATGACATACCGTCCGTTGGTACTTTTTTTGGATGAAACTAAAATATTAGGTTTCATTCCTTTTTACCTCCTTAAATTTAGAATAGACCTATTATACCATAGTGTTTTTTTAAAGTAAACTAGAGATTCTTAATTTTTTCGAAAGAATCTTGCCAATACCAATACAATACGATATAATTTCGGAAAAGAAAGGAGAGAAAAATGGAAATTACCTTAAAAAATGTTGTAAAAAAATTTGGCAATTTTACTGCATTAAATCATTTTCAAATGCATATAAAAGAGGGTAGTGTTTATGGCTTAGTAGGACCAAATGGTTCGGGAAAGACAACAACAATTAAACATTTAATAGGCATGTATCAGCAAGACGAAGGAGAAGTTTTTATAAACGAAAAGCCCATTTTTGATAACGAAGAAAACAAAAAGAAAATTGCCTATATTAGCGATGATTTATATTTTTTCCATTCCTACTCTATTTTAGATATGGCAAAATTTTATAGTAAAGTATACGAACACTTTAACTTTGAAAAGTTTCATGCCTTACAAAATGTTTTTCAAATGGATGTAAAAAGAAAAGTAAATAAGTTATCTAAGGGAATGAAAAAGCAAGTTGCTTTTTGGCTTACGATTTGTTGTGAACCAGAAATTATGGTACTAGACGAACCTATTGATGGGCTGGACCCTATTATGAAGAAAAATGTTTGGAAAATTTTATTAGAAGAAGTAGAAAAAAGGAAAATGACGGTTCTTATTTCTTCTCATAACTTAAAAGAATTGGAAAATGTATGTACCAATATTGGAATTATGAAAAATGGACAAATGGTGTTAGAAAAAGAATTAGAACAAACGGACCAAGAAATTCAAAAAGTACAAATTGCATTTTCGAAAGAAGGAGAACCAGAAGACATACAAAAACAAATGGAAATTCTAAAACAGGAAAAAATAGGAAGCGTTTATTATTTTATAGTAAAAGGAAAACAAGAAGAAATACAAGAAAAATTAGAAAAGTATCATCCTCTTTTAATGGAATTTATTCCTTTATCCTTAGAGGAAGTATTCTTATTTGAAAATGGAGGGGAAGAAAATGTTTAGTAAAGCTATTTTTGGGGCAAATTGGAAAAGATTTTGGATTGTTCCAGCAGTTACCACCATTCTTTTGTTTTTAGGAATTACCTTTCAATTAAATATGGAAGTAAAAAGTATAGAAAAAAGAAAGCAAATGAATGGCTATCAAAACAATGTTGTTATAAACGATGCAGCAACAACAAGTCAAACCAATAACATAACAAATACTATAGCAAACGAAGAAAACTCTGTTTCTGTACTGCAAGAACAAAGCACACAACCGGAGGAAGCAAGATATTTACTTCCCATTTTGTATAACTTTTTGAATGTAGCTATCATTTTTGTTTTACCAGTTTTATTATCTATTTTGTTATTTGCCTATATGAATGAAGAAAAAAGTAGCAGTTTTATTCATGGACTGCCTATTGCTAAAAAAAGGCTCTATAGCACCAATAGCATAACAGGAATTAGTATGTATGTAGTGCCTTATGTAATCAATATGGTCTTGCTTTTAGCATTACAATTTGGCACTATGGGAAATTATTTAGCAACCGTGCAATTATGGAAGTGGTTTGGAATCAGTCTTTTATATCTTAGCCTATTCTTTAGTTTTGCTACTATGGTAGGAATGTTTTGTGCTTCTAAAATTTCTCATGGAATTCTTACTTATATTTTAATGTATGCACCAATTGGCTTAGTTGCTCTTTTCACACGAATTTTAGAGCAAATTATCTATGGCTTCAATGCTTTTTCTAATCAAGTAGAAAATTTAGCACTAAAAATTCCATTTATACAAATTCTACAAAATTTTGATGCTATGCGCTATTCTTATACCAATATGCAAAATCAAACCATACAAACGAAGACGGTTCTTATTTATTTCGTAGTAACGGCTATATTGTTTTTAATAGGGTATTTCTTATATCATAAAAGAAAATTAGAAATTACCAAAGAATTTATTGCTTTTCCGTCTATACAAGCAATCTTAAAATATGCTGCAACTTTTACTATAAATCTTTTGGCCTATGCTTACTTCTTTATGGTTTTTGAAGAAAATAAAATCACAAGCATAATAGCTTCCATCTTTCTAACCTGTGTTGCTTATTTTATAATAGAAATGATTTTACAGAAAACTTATCGTGTATTTTCTGCAAGCAAAGGCTTTCTAGTTTATGGGATTCTAGTATCGGTAGCCTATTGCATTGCAATAAATGGTGCTTTTGGGTTTGAAACAAGAATTCCTTCTTTAGAGCAAATAAAAGAAATAGCACTAACAAAAGATGGAGAAACCATTCTTTTTGATGAAAGGCAAAACATAGAAACAATTCGAGCTTTGCATGAAAAAATAATAGAAGAAAGAAAACAGGGGTATTATAATACATTTCTTATAGAATATACTTTACAGAATGGAAAAAAATGCACTCGAAAATATTCTCTTCCTTATAGTGCGTATGAAACCCAAATAAAAACAATTTATTCTTCAGAAGAGTACCAAGAAGAAAGAATAAAAATATTGCAAAATTATTCTGCAATAGAAGAAATAGAAATTCGATATCGAAGACAAAACAGTTGGAACTCTTTAACAAGAAAAATAGAAGACAAATACAAAGAAGATTTTATGAATTTATTATTGCAAGATATAAAAGAGAAAAAAGCGATTCTGCAAGGTAGGTATTCTAGCGTGGTAGTAGAAACAATAAAACAGGAAGGAGAAGAAATTTTTGTTTCGATTAGATTCCAAGATGGTACATACAGAAGTATTTCCTATACGACTACAGAAAATATTCACATTACTCCTTATATAAAAGAAAAAACATGAGTATAGCTCATGTTTTTTTATGCAAAGGAAAAAAAATAGAATAGTGAGCTTGTTATTTTTAGAAAAATGCGATATAATATAGCACTAGAAAAAAAGAGAAATAAAGAGGAAAAGTATGATAGTAAAGGAAAATATAATAAAGGAATTCATTACTTCTGCAGGACAAGCAAGAAAAGAAAAAGCAGAAGAATATGTAGCGCAAAAAAGAATCAATATAAAAAAAGTCATTTATGAACAGGACAATCATTTTGAAATTCGTTCTCAAGTAAAAGGAGAACAAGGTATTTATGAAGTATATATCCAAATTACAAAAGGAGAAATACAAGAAGTAAGTTGTACCTGCGAAGATTATAAGGCGCATTATGGAACTTGTAAACATATTTTAGCTACTCTTTTAGAATTTGCTAGCAATGAAAATTATATTCGTATTTTTTCAGGAGAGGCAGAAGAAAAGCAAAACGATATTGCTATGTATAAAAAATACCAAAAGCAGGAAGAAAAATATCGTAATTTTAAGCAATTAATTCATACTTTTTACCCTACACATGAACTTGTATCTACGCCTATAAAAAAAGGAAACCACAAAATTAAATTAGAACCAAAACTGATTTACAATTCTTACTTAAAAACGTTGAAATTAGAAATAAAGTTAGGGGATAAACAATATTATAAACTAAAAAATTTTCCAGAGTTTTATGACAGAATGCAAAAAAGAGAATATGGTCGTTATGGAACAAAATTAGAGTTCCTACACGAAGAAGAAGCTTTTTCTATAAAAAGCCTTCCCCTTTTACATTATGTATTAAAATATGCAGAAATTATAAAATATGCAAATGAGGCAACAAACCAATATAGTTATTATGGAAGAACAATGGAAGATAACTATATTACGATATCCAATAGTGGAATGGATGAACTTTTTGAAATTTTACAAGGGCAAGAAGTGACTTTTCAAAAAGATGGAAAAGAAGAAAAAATAATTTGTAGAAAGAAAGAACCAGAAATTCAATTTTTACTACAAGAAGAGGGACCAAAAGAGTATCGAATTACGCCGAATATAGATATTTATAATTATGAACTCATAGAGGGAAAAACCTATATTTATTTTTTACAAAATGGAGAATTGTATCAATGTACACAAGAGTTTGAACAAAATACCTTGAAATTTTTACAAGTATTTCGTAGTAATTTTACGAGTGAAATCACTTTTCCAAAAGAAGAGGTAAGCCAATTGTTTTCTGTTGTTTTTCCAAAAGTAAGAACACAGTTTGCAATAAACGAACAAATAAAAGAGGAAATACAGCAATATATTCCCAAAGAATTATATGTAAAGCTTTATTTAGATTATAATGAAAAAAATTACATAACAGCAGATATTAAATTCGTTTATGGAGATACAGAATTTAATCCTTTATTAGAACAAAACTTAGACATACCAAGAGATATTGTAAAGGAAGACGAAGTTTTAGAAATGCTAAAACAATCTGGTTTTATGTTAGAAAGCAAAAAAGCAAGATTGATTTTAGTAAAAGAAGAAGCCATTTACGATTTTTTAGCGCGAGATATAGAAACTTACATGAAAAAATTTGAAGTTTTAGCAACAGACCACTTTAAGCAAAAAGAAATCAAACAACCAAATGTAAAAAATTTAGGAGTGCGTATAGAAAATAATTTATTACAAGTGGATTTTTCAAACTTAAATTTTGATTTGAGTGAAATAAAAGAAATAATGCAAAAATATCATTTAAAGAAAAAATATCATCGTTTAAAAGATGGAAGTTTTTTAAATTTAGAACAAAACGAAACGATGAACTTAATTGACCAGATTACAACAGGAATGGAAGTAAACTACAAGCAATTAGAAAAAGGAGAATTGGAGCTTCCTATTTATAGAAGTTTATACTTAGAACGTATTTTAACCAAAAACCAAATTACCAATGTTCGTAAAAATGCTTCTTATCAAGAACTCATTCATCGTGTGGAAAAACGAGATTTTTCAGAATTTATAGAGTTACCAAAAAACTTGCATGCTACTTTAAGAAATTATCAAAAAACAGGATATGAATGGTTAAAAGTAATTGATTTTTATCATTTTGGTGGAATTTTGGCAGATGATATGGGACTTCGGAAAAACATTACAATTATTAGCAGTAGTATTAGATTATGTGCAAAATACGAAGGAACCAAAACCAAGCATTGTAGTATGTCCTAGTTCTTTAACATTAAATTGGAAGAACGAAATTCAAAAATTTACCAAAGACTTAAGCTGTTTCGTGATTCGTGGAAATGCAGAAGAAAGAAAAGCACAAATTCAGAATTTAGCGCAATATGCGATTGTTATTACTTCCTATGACCTATTAAAACGAGATATTGCAATTTACCAAGAATGCAACCATGAGTTTCAATATATTATTGCAGATGAAGCCCAATATATTAAAAATAATAATACCAAAAATGCAAAAGCAATTAAAGGCTTAAAAGCTAGAACAAGATATGCCTTAACAGGCACTCCTATTGAAAATTCATTAGCAGAATTATGGTCTATTTTTGATTTTATCATGCCGGGATATCTTTTTAGTTATCGTAAATTTAAAGAACTTTATGAAATACCAATTGCAAAAGAAGAAGAAAAAACGACCATGAATCGATTAAAAATGCTGATTGAGCCCTTCATTTTAAGAAGAATAAAAACAGAAGTATTAAAAGAATTACCAGATAAAACGATTACCGTTTTAAATAACGAAATGGAAGAGGAACAACAAAAAATTTATTTTTCTTATTTACAAAATGCAAAACAAGAAGCGGTAAACCAGATGCAAGCAGAAGGTTTGCAAAAAAGTCAAATGAAAATATTAGCTTTGTTAATGCGATTAAGGCAAATTTGTTGCCATCCAGCTCTCTTTTTAAGAGATTACCAAGGGGAAAGTAGCAAATTGACACAATGTATGGAAATTATGCAAGATGCAATTGCATCGGGACACAAAATTTTACTATTTTCTAGCTATACAGCAATGTTTCCTATGATAGAAAAGGAATTAAAAAAGCAGAAAATAGAGTATTTCAAATTAACGGGGCAAACCAAAGTAGGAGAAAGAATAAAATTAGTAGAGGAATTCAACGAAAAGGAGAATATTAAAGTTTTTTTAATTTCTCTAAAAGCAGGAGGAACGGGCTTAAACTTAATTGGTGCAGATATGGTAATTCATTATGATCCATGGTGGAATGTATCAGCAGAAAACCAAGCAACCGATAGAACTTACCGCATTGGGCAAAAGAAAAATGTACAAGTATATAAACTCATTACGAAAAATTCTATTGAAGAAAAAATTTATGAATTACAAGAAAGAAAAGAAAAGTTAATAGACAATATACTATCTACAAAAGAAACCTTTTTAAATAAATTATCGCAAGAAGAGATTTTGAAATTATTTGAATAAAAAAAGCAATTCTAATTTTAGAATTGCTTTTTTCTGTGTTTTAAGAGTAAGAAAAGGTAAAGTCTAATCGATTTAAAAAATCTTTGGAAGAATGTAAATACATTTTTCCTTCTATGCTATGTTTTTCAGCAAGCAAAGAAACTTTTTCTAGTAAGGTTTTATCACAAGAGTAATAACGAATGCTAAAAAAGCAAGATTGCTCACATTTTATGTGCAATGTGCCATCCAAATGATGGTAAATAATTATATGACGGGGAGAACGTTGTTCGTATAGAGTAGAAACAAAATCCCAAATAGCATAAGCAATCTCTTCTGTTTGTTGTTGTGTTGTCATTTTTAGGTTTCTCCTTGTGCAAATAGAATAGAAAATCAAGTATTTAGTTACTAAAGAAAATCATAACATACAATTCTTTTTAATGCAAGGAAAAAAGATGACAATTTTAGAAAAAAGTTATATAATAAAAAGAAATTTAGGAAAGGAAAGAAAAACATGAAGCATTCTATTAGCATCATTGGAGCGGGGTTAGCTGGAAGTGAAGCGGCTTATCAAATTGCAAAGGCAGGACTAGAAGTAAAACTCTATGAAATGAAACCGTTGCAATTTTCACCAGCACATAGTAGTAATAATTTTGCAGAAATTGTTTGTAGCAATTCTTTTAAGTCAAATTTGCATACCAATGCTTGTGGACTCTTAAAAGAAGAACTAAGAGCATTAGATAGTTTATTGATAAGAATAGCAGATAAAACAAGTGTGCCCGCAGGGCAAGCTTTAGCAGTAGATAGAGAAAATTTTTCTAAAGAAGTAACGAAAGCCTTAGAAAGTATGGAAAAAATAAAAATTATAAGAGAAGAAGTAACGACATTAGAGCCTTTGTTGCAAGAGGGAATGGTAATTGTTGCAACAGGACCTCTTACTTCGGATAAATTAGCAGAGCAAATAAAACAATTAACAGGAAAAGAAAATTTAAGCTTTTATGATGCAGCTGCTCCTATTTTAGAAAAAGATAGTATTGATTTTTCAGTAGCATTTTATGGAAATCGTTATGAACAAGAACGAAAAAAAGAAGAAACCATAGAAGCATGGCAGAAAAGGATACAAAACCAACAGGCAAGTTACATTAATCTTCCCATGAACCAAGAAGAATACGAAACTTTTCTACGAGAATTACAAAAAGCAGAAGTAGTCAACTTACATGAATTTGAAAAAAGAGATATTTTTGAAGGTTGTATGCCAATTGAAATTATGGCAAAAAGGGGAAAAGATACATTGCGTTTTGGACCATTAAAACCAGTAGGTTTTACTGATTTCAGAACAGGAAAAAGACCTTATGCAGTCGTCCAATTAAGACAAGATAATGTAGTAGGAAGTCTCTATAACATGGTAGGATTTCAAACTAACTTAAAATTTGAAGAGCAAAAAAGAGTATTTCGCCTTATTCCAGGATTAGAACAAGCAGAATTTGTAAAATATGGCGTCATGCACCGAAACACCTTCTTAAAGGCACCAGAATTATTAAAAGAAACTTACCAGATGAAAGAAATTCCTAATTTGTACTTTGCAGGACAAATAACAGGTGTAGAAGGTTATGTGGAATCTATTAGTTCTGGAATGGTAGCAGCGCTTAATGTAATAAGACAAAGCAAAGGGCAAACAGAAATCATTTTTCCAGAAGAAACCATGATAGGAGCACTAGCACATTATATTGCCAACAAACAGGGAACGTTTGAGCCAATGAATGCAAATTTTGGAATATTACCTCCTATACTAGAAAAGAAAAAAGAAAAGAAAGAAAAGTATAAAATATTAGCAGATAGAGCAATGCAAAAACTAAAAACAGGCACTTTATAAAGTAGCATTTTTAAGAAAAGAAGCAAAATATTCCGAAAAGAAATATTATATTTTACATAATAAGGTTGCAAATTATGTCATTTTATGGTAAAATAGAAAATAGGTAAAATATTTTGAAGGAAAAAGGAGAAAAAATATGAATGAATCAGAAAAAAAATTATTAGAAGAGGTCAATTCCTTAATAGAAGAATATATACTTAGAGAAGAAAAAAAGGAAGAAGAATTAACTCCATGGTTAGCACAAGGGCAAACAAAAAAAATGGAAGCAACGAAATATCACGATAACCAAGAAGATGAATTATTACAAAAATTACAAGAAGAAAAAGGTTATCAAGAAAGAAAGCAAAGAATTGCAGAAATAGTGGCTTTAAGAGAAAATAAGAAAGAAGCTATCAAAGAAGAAGTAGCGAATAAATTTCA
>CANRFE010000034.1 GCA_947629805.1 uncultured Clostridia bacterium
CTGCTGTATATTCTGGTTTTTCTCCTCCTGCCTCTTCTATATAGTCTGCTATTGCTTTCTTAAACTCTACTAGTTTTTCTATAATATCATAAGAGGTTCCTTCGGAACCATCTCCACTTACTTCTGACTCTAATTGCGTATACAATGCATTTAATTGTTCTTGTTCTTCTACTTGTGCTACTTCCATATTCTTTTTTGCCCTTAATGCCATTTGAAATAACCCATTTTCTCCTAAAACTAAATTCAAGCTAATCCCTGCTAAAATAATTAAAATAATAATGGTTACAACTAAGCTCACTAAAGTAACTCCTCTGTTTTTCATTTTTCTTTTGCTCCTTCTATTTTTGTTTTATTATACTTTTTCGTATTTTCCAAAACAAGAAAACAGAAGCTTTTTAGTGTTTACTTTTTTACATAATATATTCTTTTCGTAAAATATTTCATTAAAAAAACAATTAGAGTTTTTCTCTAATTGTTTTTTCTTTATGGATTAATTACATTTGTATTTTCTTCGGTATTCTCTTGTGGAATTCCTGGCGTTATTTCAATTTCACTATTGATTGGACAAATTTGGATAAAGGTATTTCCATCATTGACTTGAATTTCATTTCCTTGTAAATCTTTATATACGGTCTGACTAATCCTTCCATCTTTTTCCGCTGTTATTGCAATTGCTTTTCCATTGGTAATATAATATCCATCTAAGGTTTTAATATTATCAATAGTTTGTCTTCCCGTTTTTTGTTCTCCTGTTAAAGTCCAGTTTTCACATTTTACAATAAGAATATTTTTTGTAGTTACGGTTTCTCCCGTTGTCCAATCTACCTGTTTTTTATCTCTAGAATAACGTGTATATCTTTTTGTTACGGTATCATATTCATAGCGCACCTCGTTACTTGGAGAATAAGGAATTGTTACTGTTGTTGCTTCCATATCAGTTTCCAAATTTACCTCATCTGCAATATAATTTAATACACTTTTTTTGTTAGAAGTTGTTGCATATCCTTTACGTTTTGCAATTTCTAATATTTTTTCGGTGCTAGTTGCTACATTATGTGGTGCATATTTATCTTTCGTTCTCCAAAAAGAAGATTCACTTTCATAAATTCCATTCATGTTGTTGACAGCTAATTTTTCAATATCCGATTGTGCCTGTGGGCTCCATCCATAATGTACATAAATAGCATCATTTTCTAAAGCATAATCTAAGAAATAATGTCTTGCACTTCTTACTGGTCCTATTTTTTCTAAATTAACTCCTTTGAATAAAGCCATTAATCTAGATTCTCCACCTTCTACTATAATTTCATATACCAAATAAGCATCATTTAACCCTGCTTGTGGCATAGCCCCTGTATGGTTGTCAATCATTACTGCAATAGGTCTATCATTTCCTTGAAAAATCTTAGGTTCTTTTACTTCTACTACAGCGGTTCCTACATTTTCTTTTTCTTGATTTCCCTCTAAAATTTCTCCTTGTAGTTGTTCTTTTCCTAATATTTTCATTCCTAATAAAATACCTGCTATTATAACTAATAAAACAATTATTCCAATTAATACTTTAATTCCAACTGAACCTTTCATTTTTTATCCTTTCTTTTATATAATTTTTCCCAGCATTATAAAAACAGCAATAATAACTGCATTTAAGGATGCTAATACAACCGCTCCAGCTGCTACATCTTTTGCAATTTTGGCAAGAGGATGAAATTTGTCCGTGCATAAATTTACAGTTTCTTCTATTGCTGTGTTCATTACTTCTACAATAATTACTAACATAATAGCAAAACTTAAAAACATAGCTTCTAGCATAGTAACCTTAAAGTAAATAGCACAAATAATTACAATTCCTGCAATTCCTAACTGTATTTTTAGATTACGTTGTGTACGTATAGCATACCAAATACCATTTAATGCTTTTTTCCATGCTTCTATAAAATTTTTATTTTTTAGCCTTTCCTCTTCCATTTTTTTGCTTTCTTTTCTACTCCCTCTTTGCTCTTTTTATTCTCTCGTTTGTTTTAATTTGGCAAGTACGGTTTCTTCCTTTTTTCTCATTTGTATTTTTTCTTTCTCTTGTATATGGTCATATCCCATAATATGATAAAAACCATGTACAACCATGTAAGCTAATTCTCTTTCAAAACTATGTCCATATTCTTTTGCTTGTTCTTCTACCCTTTTAAGTGAAATAACAATATCTCCTAAAGCTTCTTTAACAGGAGTTACCTTTTTTTGTTTTTGTATTTGCTCTATTTCCTCTTTTTCAAATATGGGAAAGGATAAGACATCTGTTTCTTTATCTACCTTACGAAATTCTTTATTTAACTTATGAATTTCCTGTGGTGTTGTTAGGGTAATACTTAAATAAAAAGAATTTGCTTCTATCTTTTCTTCTTGAAAGCAAGTGGTAACCACTTGCTTTACAAAATCTTTTAATTTTTCGTTTTCTTCTACTTGTAAAAAATGAAGATCGGCTACTTCTTGCATATTGCTTTCCTTCCTATATATTTTCCTTCTGATATATATGCATTTTTTAGTTGCTTCATAGCTCCTAATTCTACTAATTTATTTTTATAAAATTGAATTATTTTATAATACTTATTTTCATTTTGGTATACTTCTTTTAAGTCTGCACGAACAAATAAAATTTCTTTTTGTCTTTGCTGTTCTTCTTTATTTTCTTCTTTTAATTTTTCAATTTCTTGGTAATCTTGCCAAAATTCTTTATATTCTCCTCTTTTTTCTGGCTTGTCCCAATAAATTTTAGTAGATAATAATCTTACATTATAATCTTCTATTAAATGAATTAATAAGGAATATGCTTTTTCTTTTTTCTTAGCAATTTTCGTATCTACAATTAAACTTCTTACTTCTTTTAATAATTGAATATAACATTGCTCTGCAACAATAAGAGGTAAACTATGGGTAAATAACTTTCTGCTAATAGCAAGTAAAACCATTCGTTTTTCAATGCTTTCGTTTTGGTCTAATTTTCCTACACTATAATTTTCAAATTTTTCATATTCCTCGATAATTTGTTTATAAGTATCACTATTTTCATTTTCCATTTTGAGAGGAAGAATAACGGTAATATATTCTTCTAATACCTGAAAGATTTTTGTATAAACTTCTTCTTTGTTTTGGTAAGTTAAATTGTCTGCCAATTTGATGGAAAAATGTTTTAATAAACCTTTATATAAAGAGTCCATTCTAGTAAGATAAAATGGTTTATATTTTTCCATTAATTTTGGCTTTTCTAATTCTTTAATTGTTTCATAATCTAATTCTAATAAATATTTCTGTTTTTTATATTTATATTCTAAATATTCTGTTTCTTTTAAGTGAATGACTTCATAATATTTTGATAATGCATTTTTTTCAAAGTTAGATGCCGTATCATTTTTTACTTTTTTGTAAATAGAGTCCATTATGTGTTTATCAATTGCTTCTAAGTATAAGCTAAATGCATCTTCATATTTTTTTTGCATGATATCTTTTTTGCTCAAATCACCTAATTCTTCACTTTCGACTACCGCTTCATAGGCTTTTAGCACATTATTTCTTTTTCTTGCAATCAGCATTCCATTAATTCCTATTTTAGTTGGAATTAACATTTTTGTAATTGTATTGGTTAACCTTGTAAAAAAGGTTTTATCTGCATAGACTCTTAAACTTCTTTCTTCCATGGCATTTCTTCCTTTCAAAATACGATTTTTTCTTTTGTCCCAATCTCTTCTAGGATTTCGTATGTGACCTGTGCTTCAACATACTCTTCTGTTTCTTGGTAGTTAATATAAGTATTACTAATATTTTCTTTGTCTTTTATTTGCTCCTCCAATT
Source organism: uncultured Clostridia bacterium (assembly GCA_947629805.1). Taxonomy (GTDB): domain Bacteria; phylum Bacillota; class Clostridia; order TANB77; family CAG-508; genus UMGS1663. The sequence goes on from CANRFE010000034.1 coordinate 3,844, forward strand.
CTTTTCTTGCTTCTTCTATTGCCTTTTGCTTTGCTTGTTCTGTGGTGTAAGTAATTTGCTCTTCTATTATTTCTTGATTCGTTTTTTGCACAATTTCAATAGGCAAATATAAGTTAGAAAATAGTTTCCATTTTTTTGTTTCTTCTATTGTATCATATTTTTGAAATTTGGAAAGAGTTTTATAAAAATTTATTGTAAAATTATTTATTCTTACGGAATATTTTGTTTCCTTGTTTTGTGTTTTGCTTGCTACTTCTTGTTTTAATGGTATTTTTTTTGTTGTCGTATACCATACTTTTGCCGTTACTTGGCCATTTGCATGCACATAGCGTAGCCCTGTATACTTGCCCTCTAACCATCCTCCTATTAAAGTGGTTCCTTGTTGTATAACATCTCCTTCTTTTACTAGGGGTGTACCATTTAGCGCATTTACTTTTACAATTTTTCCTGCTTTTGTTGCAACAATATTACAATACTCATTTTCCGGAATTATTTCTGGTTTTTTGTCTGCTTCTACTATTTTTACTAAAACATTAGTCCCCTTTACTTCTATCCCCACCCATGCTAAATCATCACGATCTAAACGCATTTTTTGAATAATGGTTTTCGTATCGATTTTACTTTTTGGAATTCCTAAATTGACTCCTTCTTGTTTTAAGGTTTCTAATATTTCTTCTCTTGCAATTTTTACGTTTCCTGTTATTTCAATGTTCCATACAAAATTGGATAAAAAGACAATTCCTGCCACAACCAAACACAAAAAAAAGAAAAATATTTTTCTTTTTTTGTACTTATGAAAAAGAAATGGAAGTCCCTTCTTTTGTTTTATTTTGATTTTACATTTACTTTGTTTTGCAAATTTTACCATTCTTTTGAAATCCTGAATGCTCACATTTGTTTCTAATAAAGTGGATTTTTTTCGATTACTTTTCCAAAGCAAAATTCCCTTTTTTAAGCACAAATTCATTAATCTTTCTATAAAATAACCTTCTATTGTAACTCTTACGTAGCCCAATAAATAATTTTTCAGTATTTGTATGTACAAAATAAAGCCTCCCTATTCCTCAACTGTTTTTTCGAAATCAATGCTTTCAATTTTTCCTGTAACCAAAAGATCATCATTTGTCATTTCCTTTAATTTCAAAGAAAAACCATTAATATTGATGATTCCAATATGCGTGCTCAAACGAATATAAAAATCCTGATATTCTAAAATAGCTTTATAATTTTCTATGAATAACTCTTCAAACCCCATTGTAGTTAATTTTGGTTTTTGTGTAGAAATTTCTTTCGGAATTTCTAACCATTCCTCAATACGATTTTGTTTTTTCTTTCTTCTCTTCATGGTTTCACCTTTCTTTTTGGAAAGTAATTATCTTTCAAATTCCTCTAAACTTGCAAATTCATATCCCATTGCTTTTATTTCTTTTATACAGGTATCTAATATATTCGTATTATCTTTTGAATTTCCATGCAATAAAATAACTGCTCCATTATGTATGTTGTCTAATATTTTCTTTTTAGCATATTCTTCTCTTCCTTGTTTGTTTTCATCCCAATCGTCATAAGCAAAGGACCACATGACCGTGGTATAACCTAAACTATTACAATATGCTACTGTTTTTTCGCTATATTCTCCCTTTGGAGGTCTTATATATTTCATTTCGTATTGAAACTGTTGGTAAATAGCTGTATGCAAGTCCATTACTTCTTTCTTTATTTCTTCTAAAGTTAAACTTGGCATACTTTTATGGTTTACGGTATGGTTTCCAATAATATGCCCTTCTTTTATCATTTTTTGTACCAATTCAGGTTGTGTATTCACGTAATGTGCGGTTATAAAAAAGGCAGCTTTCACTTCGTTTTGCTTTAATACCTCTAAAATTTTTTCTGTGTATCCTGCTTCATATCCTTCATCAAATGTAAGGTATACTTTTTTTGAATCACTATTTCCCATAGCAATACCTTTATTTTCTTCTAATATTCTTTTATTTTTACTTCCTAAGTCTGGTTGTTCATGGTTATTGTTACGCTTAATGCCCCACTCTATTTTTTGATTACTAAAACTTTCTATTCCTTGACTACTTGTTTGTATCATTTGTGAATTTGGTGTACTATTGATTACACAAAAAGTAAAAATAGCAATTATTAAAAAACTCAATCCATAAAAATATTTTTTCATTTTCTCTTCTCCTTTTTCTTTTTATTTCTTTCTTACTTTATCGCTGTACGTGTTTATACAACTATATTGTGCATGTTTCGACATTTTTTTGTTTTTTATCTCATATTTCCTATTGACAACCAAAATTTTTTGAATTATCATGTAACTGAAATGGAAAAAATAGGTAATATTTTCCATTTATGCAAATTGCATTAATTCTTTTATGATCTATATAATTATATATATTACACGGAGGATAAAGATATGTTAAGTTTTGTTTTATGCGATGATAACAAAGCTATTTTAGATAGGCTTTCTAAAATGTTAGAATCACTTTTCATGAAACATCATTTGGATGCAGAAGTTAGTTTTACTTCCACTAATGCAGAAAGTACTTTAGAATATGTAAAAAATCATACTGTTAATGTTATATTTTTAGATATTGATTTAAAATCTGCTATTTCTGGTCTAGATATTGCTAAACAAATTCGTAAAGACAACAAACAAATCTATATTATTTTTACAAGTGCTCATTTAGAATATATTTTAATTGCTTATCAATATAAAACTTTTGATTTTATTCCTAAGCCTGTTACTATTGAAAGATTAGAAGAAACGTTATTGCGTATTATAGAAGATATGAGTAGTGAAGATAAGAAATGTAAATTTATTCGTTTAAATCATAAGAATACAATGATTAATGAAAACAGTATTCAATTTATTAAAAAAGATGGAATGAAATTAGTTTTTTATACAGATAGTAGAACCTATGAAACTTATAGTTCTTTTTCCAAAATTTCTGAAAGATTACCTTCTAATTTTGTTCGATGCCATAAATCTTATATTGCTAATGTTAATAAAATTACAGATATTAATGTGAATGATAATTTAGTGTTTTTTGATAATAAAAATACTGTTAAATGTTACATTGGTCCAAAATATAAAAATAAATTAATGGAGGTTTTAAAAAATGATGGAAATGTTACAAACAATTTGGAGTAGTTTAACAACAGAAAATGCGGGGCTAACGAATACATTAATAATGCCTTTAAGTTTCTTAGAAGCTTATATTGTTATGCTCATTTTTACAACTACACTTAATGTAATCGTTACAAAAAGACAAAAAATACAATATGTATTATTTATTGCTATTTTAGGTATTTTAACTAATATTTTTATTCCAGAACCTTACAACACATATGTTAATGTCGTCATTTTCTTATTTGCAAACTTTTTTATATTAAAAGCTACTGTTCTTAAAAGCATCTTCGGATTTGTTATTCCTTTTAGCATAACAATTATTTTAGAACTATTATTAGCTTATATTTACAATATAATTTCTACTAATGATTATTCTTCAAGCGTTAATATTCCAATTAATAGAATTCTTTTTAGTTTAATCATATATGCAATAGAATATATTTTCTATGTTGTCTTAAAAAAATTTAAACGAGTTTCTTTAAAAATTGATATTATGAATAAAAAGACGAAAGTTTTATTATCTTTAAGCAATATTTTAGCTATTCTATTAATTGCTAGCCAACTTTATATTTTGACTTTTTATTCTTCTAATATGCCTTTTTTTATTACTTTATTAAGTATTATAGGATTAATTACTTATTTTTCTATTAATTTATATAATATTCTTACTGTTTCTAAGTTAGAAAGAACTTCTATGAATTTAGAAGAAGCAAAACTATATAATAAAACCTTAGAAATCTTACAAGACAATACTAAAGCTTTTCGTCATGATTTTTCTAATATTTTACAAGGTATGGTAGGTTATATGGATAATAATGATATGGAAGGCTTAAAACAATACTATTCGCAATTTGTAGAAGATATTCAACATTCCAACAACTTAACTACATTAAGTCCAAAAGTTGTAAATAATCCTGCTATATACAATGTATTAGCAAGTAAATATCATAAAGCAGATAGCTTAGGTATCAAAATTCATCTAGAAGCATTTCTTGATATGAATGAATTACATATCAAAATTTATGAGTTTGCAAGAGTACTTGGCATTTTAATGGATAATGCTATTGAAGCTGCTTCAGAATGTGAAAATAAAATCATTAATGTGGTTTTTAGAAACGATACTAGAAAACACATGCAGTTACTAATTATTGAAAATACTTATCAAAACAAGGATGTTAATACTGATAAAATTTTTGAAAAGGGTTATTCCACAAAAAAGGGAAATACTGGACTTGGATTATGGGAAATAAGACAAATTTTAAAGAAAAATAATAATTTAAATTTATTTACTTCCAAAAATGATGAATTTTTCTCACAACAATTTGAAATTTATTATTAATAAAACTAAAAAACAAGATATTCTTCTTATCTTGTTTTTTTATATGAAAAAAAGGTTCCTAAAATAGGAACCCTCTTACTTTTATGAATGCTTTTTTAGTCTTTTTTAATTAAAGATGCTGGCATTTTTGGTTGATGCATTAATCCTAATAAAATACATGCTGTGTTTGTAGTTTTTGCATATTTTTCTGCAATTTTTGCTAATAATTTTAACATAACAATTCCTCCCTATTATTTAAATAATACTATATAATAAAGTATTGCCGGCTAATACTTTTATTACCTTAAATTGTAATTTGTCCTTGTTTTATATATTCTTCATAACCATATTTATTTTTCGTTAAAATATAAGCAATTCTTGTAATAGATACAGTTTGTATGAATGTTCCTATTAGGAGTAAATTTGTAATAATGGTACTAGGTAGTAACAATGCTAATACCATATTAAGAGATAAAAAAACATAAGATAATATTTTTTTAGTATGTCTTTCCTTTTTCGTTAAAATTGGTAAATTTTCTGTATCTGCTGGTGCATACATACTAACCATAAGAATTCCAAAAATCCAGATTGCTAATATCGTAATATATTTTGAAATAGCATTGGGAAAATTCCAAATGGTGCTAATATATGCATTTCCACAATATACGAAATTTGTACAAAGAAAACAACCAAGATGCGTTTTCAAATGAAAGCCACCAGATACTACTTTATATGGTAGTAATAAGAAAAATGCAAGAAGTGTTTGCCACCAAAGTCCTAATAAGATTCCCAGTCCAAACATAAGAAAAATTTTAGGTATTTCCCCTACTATTAATTGTATTCCATATAAAATAATTTCTGCTTTTTCTTCATCTATTTCTGGCATTTGTTTACGTATTTTACTGAGCAAATAAGAACAAAATTTATCAATCATTTTCTTACTCCATTTTTGATTTTCTTTTGTTAAATTTATTTTAGCGAAAGCAAGAAAAATTTTATTGTTTTTTATAGGAAACGCAAAAAATCTTATAGGAAAATTCTTTTTTTCATTTTCCTATAAGATTTTAGCTCTTTTCTAAAATTAACATAATTATATATTGACTCTATCTTCTAGTATTTTCCAACTCCCTGTTTTTTCTGGTAATACTTGAAATTGCATTCTGTTTTTCGTAACGGGATGGAAAAAGCTAAGTTCATAAGCCCATAAGCAAATTTGTTTTCCCCTTCCTCTTGTTCCATATTTTTGGTCTCCATAAATACTATGTCCACAATTTGCGAGTTGCAAACGTATTTGATGATGCCTTCCTGTATGTAAATTGATTTTTACTAAGGACAAATTAATTTCTTCCTTATACTTTAATACTTCATAATCTAAAATGGCTAATTTACTATTTTTTGTTTCCTTTGTTACCACTTTACTAGTATTTAATCTTTCATTTTTTAATAAATAATTCTCTAAAGTTCCTTTGTTTTTTTCAAACTTTCCATCTGCAATAACTAAATATTGCTTTTGAAATTGTTTTTGCCTTATTTGTTCACTTAGTCTTCCTGCTGCTTTAGAGGTTTTAGCAAATACCATTACTCCCCCTACTGGTCTATCTAATCTATGCACTAAACCTAAATATACTTCTCCTGGTTTATGATAAGTTTCCTTTATATATTGTTTTACCAAACTTAACATGTCTATATCCCCTGTTTTATCTCCTTGTGAAGGAATATTAACTGGTTTTTCTACTACAATGATATGGTTATCTTCATAAATTATATTGAGTTTTTGCATCGTTTATATTCTCTCCCATCTGCCAAAAATGCCACATGGTAAAACTAAGGAAGAGTTTGTCATAGGAAGTCCTATTTCTCCATCTTCTACTTTTCCCCCATATTTTTTAGTCACATTTAAATGTAATATATTTTTCAATACTACACTAGAAATTCCTGTTGTATAAGAATTTACTAAAAAAAACAAAGGATTTTCTGATAATACTTTCGTACAAAGTTCTACTAAATCTCCTATATTTTCTTCAAATTTCCACACTTCTCCATTTGTTCCTCTTCCATAAGAGGGTGGATCCATAATAATAGCATCGTATTTGTTTTCTCTTCTTATTTCTCTACTAACAAATTTTACTACATCATCCACAATATAGCGTACTTTCTTTTCTTCTAAACCAGATGCTATTACATTTTCTTTTGCCCATGCCACCATCCCTTTCGAACTATCTACATGGCAAACAGAGGCTCCCGCCGATAAACAAGCAACCGTTGCTCCTCCTGTATAAGCAAATAAATTCAATACTTTTATTTCTCTTTTTGCCTTCTTTATTTTTTCTATCATCCAATCCCAATTTACTGCCTGTTCTGGAAATAAACCAGTATGCTTAAAGCCCATTGGTTTTACATGGAAAGTAAGATTTTTATATTGCATTTTCCATTCTTTCGGAATTTGCTTTTTATATTCCCATGCTCCGCCACCAGTATTGCTTCTATTATATTTAGCATGAACATTTTTCCATTTTTGCGGAAAAGAAGGATTTTTCCATATAATTTGTGGGTCTGGACGTACTAAAATAATATCTTTCCATCTTTCTAATTTTTCACCATTTGCCATATCTAATAGTTCATAATCTTTCCAACTATTTGCTATATTCATACTTCCCTTTTTTACTCCTTTAATAATTTCCTAATATTTTTATAAAGTTTGTAATTAGCATGCCATCTACTATAATTAAGCAAAAAGTAAATAATAAACTAAAAGTAATAATTTTATGCTTTGCTATTTTTTCAATACATTTACTTAAACTTGTCCTTTTTAAAAAACTGCTTTTTCGGTTTACCTCATCATATTGTACATTTAAAATAATATCTTTTGTGTATTCCATAAAAATCCCCCTTATTTTTCTTACTATTATATATATATGTTTTTTA
>CANRFE010000035.1 GCA_947629805.1 uncultured Clostridia bacterium
ATTTGTGCAAATACTTGACAATAATCTTCTTTTCCTTCATTGTATACATATATAGATGCCTCTGGTCCGTGCGAACCCTATGTCACATTGATTTGCTAAAACTGCTGTCATAACTGCATCTGCGCCTTGCCCTGTAGTTAGCTCTATGTTCATACCTTTTTCTTTAAAATATCCTTGACTTATTGCTACATATTGTGGAGCATAGAAAACAGATCTTGTTACTTCGTTTACTTGGATTGTTTGTAATTCTTTGGTTGTTTGCTTGTTTTGATTAATTATAATTCCTACTACACTGCACACTATAGCAAGAATTAATACAATTCCAATTAGGATAATTTTTTTCTTCATCTTGCACCTCCTTTTTATTTGTTATATTTTATGTTTATTTTAAAATATATGTGATTCTATTTATCATGAATTTTTCTTTTTAAATAAAAAAAGTTTAATATAATATTTAATTAAACTATAAACAATAACAAAAAAAGAAATTAAAATTTTCTATCTACACTAGTTGTTTAAGAAAATTTTAATTTCATATAATTTTATTATTTTACTATAATAGTACAATTTCTGTACCGCTTCTCATAGAAGATTCTTTTATACTTAAATTAATATCATATACTTCACCTGTAATTTTATCATAAAGCATTGGCATTTTGCTTGGTTTGTAACAATTATCATTCATTTCATTAATTGCTTTTATTAAAAGATCAATGACATTATATATTCTTTTGTGTGAAGGAATCCATATATCATATATTTTTTCTAACATAGGAACATACAATTTTACTAATATTTTATCCATTTTCTTCACCCTTTTCTTTCATTCCTAAAAGTTTTATTAAATCAGCATTTCCTTGTTTAACAACATAGCCAAAACTATCTCCACATCTATTAATAATTTCATCATCTCCAGGATTTAAATTTATTAAATATTGATCATTAATACCATTTCCTACCCATATTCCTGTATCACCTGTTATGTATTCTTTATACCACTCATCATATTCATGATTTTTTAATCTTGTGAAATTGTCTACTACGATAAATGTATAATTTCCTAATTCTTGAGTTTTTCTCATTGTTTCCATAAGTTGTTCTTCTCCACCTTCTAAGTCATTTAAGAATTTATCTATTCCAATTATTATACAAATTATCTGTTTATTACTATTTAATTTATTTTCAACATTTAATACAAAATTTTGAAAATTTAGGTTTAAATTAACTTTTCTTGTTTCTAATATTCTTTCTGCATCAAAAGTGATAATATTAACATCCTCTATCTGTTTCATTTCTTCTATTATGTTTGACGTAAATTCCACACTATTTTCAATATTCTTAGAGGTAACTATATGTACCAAACGTTTCTTTAAATCATATGTATATATATTAAGTGTTTTTTTGTTAAGACCTACTGGTATACTAGTAATATCTGTTAAAGAATTTCTTAAATCTTCTATTTCGACTCTATCTGGTAATGTTGGAATTGGTTTTGCTCCTACTTTGTAAATTTCATTTAGTTTTTGAATTACTTCTTTTATATGTGAATTCCACTTTTCTGGTTCACAAATTTTAGCTGTTTGGAATTCATAAATATCTTCTAATTTAACTAATCCTCTACCAAATATATGAGATGGTCTTTTTTTACCTATTCCATCAAATATATTTAAGTAATCATCTTCATTATTTAATTGTAAAGCTATTTTTTGTTTAAAATTTTGTGATAGACGATATCTAATGTCATTAGCATTACTTGCTGTAATAATAAATACAATTCCACATTTAGTTCCTTCTCTTGTTAATGTTAAAAAGATATCATCATATTTGTCTTCATAATTTTCAGAAAAAGCTTCATAATTATTAATAATTATTACTTGCATCGGCATATTGTTATCACTTGACTTAATATATAAATTGTAATCTCCACCATAATCTGATAATGTGGCTATTCTTTCTTTCATTTCTTTTTGAATCATTTCAAAAAATCTACTTACTTTTTCAGTATCATTCATAAAAATGACATCACCAACATGTGGACTTTTTTTGAAGATTTTTAGAGCCTCACTACCAAAATCAAAAATATAAACTTGTACTTCTTGTATATCATAATTGGTCATAATATCATATACCATTGTACTTAACAAAGTTTCTTTTCCACTATCTGCATTTCCAAAAATAATGGTATTTCCATCTTTAGAAAAATCTAAATGAACTGGTCCTTGACGTTGATTAAATGGATCATCATATTCTCCTATTACAGGATTTATAACATTTGATTTATTTTCTATTTTATATTTTTCTCTTATTTTATCTACAAAAATTGTTTCTGGAATATTTTCCATCCATAATGGTTTTGCCTCTATTTGTTCTTGTTTCGCTAATAAATGCATATATTTAACAATATTGGTTAATTGCTCTCCTTCGTTGCTTACTTTCTCTTTTGAAGAATTATCTACTTCTTTAATAATACTTCCTATATTAGAAATTACTCCTATAGAATTGTCTATTTTCTTTTTAGTAATGTCTGATGGAAAATATGGTGCTCCAGACCATGCTGATAACCCTAATATAAAATATTCATTGTTTCCAACTTGCATATAAAATTGTCCTGCTTTTGTTAGGTTAGCTGCGTCTGGTCTTTTTATAACATCATTACTATCTTCAGCTGATTGTACTTTTAAGCATATTCCAAATTTACTGTTACTACGAATTTGATCATTTACAATTCCTGCTGGTTTTTGTGTTGCTAGAATAAGATGTACTCCTAAACTACGTCCAATTCTTGCTACACTTATTAATTCATCCATAAATTCTTCTTGTTGTTGTTTCAATTCTGCAAATTCATCACAGATAATTAGTAAATGTGGAATAGGCTCTTGCACTATGCCTTGATGATATAATTTTTGATATTTATAAATATCAATTGTTCCTTCATCAATTTTATTTCTCGCTTCATTAAACATTACTTGTCTTCTTCGTAATTCACTTTGGATTGAAGCAAGTGACCTTTGTAATCCTACTGTATCAATATTAGTTATAGTTCCTACTAAATGTGGCAGTTTTACTTCTCTTTTTTGAAAAGCTCCTGCTAAGCCCCCACCTTTATAATCAATTAATATAAAACTTACATCATCTGGATGATAATTAATAGCTAATGATAAAATATAAGTGATAATAAACTCACTTTTTCCAGAACCAGTACTTCCTGCAATTAAACCATGTGGACCATGGAATTTTTCATGGATATCTAAAACAATTGGCATTCCTGCTGTGTCAATTCCTATTGGTGCTTGTAGTGATAAAGTGGAGTCATTTGTCTTCCATCTTTCTAATATATTTAATTGTTCAATTCTACCAACATCATACATTTCTAAAAAACTATACATACTTGGCAAAGACATTTCTTTTGATGCTGTGTATTTAATTGGTATATTTGATATTTCTTTACATATTTTTTCGAAGAAAAATGTATAAGATGTATCAAATTTGAATGGTATTTGATTAACAGAAGATATTTCGCTTTCAAACATTATGCCAGTATCGTTTTCTAATTTTATAAAAGTTTTACATTCATTTGGAAGTTTCATTAAATTATCTGTTATACATAGAATACTAAAACCTACATTAATTTTTGTTTTCAATATTTCTGTAATAATTTTTAGATGTTCTATTTTTTTATAATCATCTGTTATAATTAAATAATAAGGACTAAATGAACGATAATCTACTTCTTCTTGTATTTTTAATCTATTGTTAAGTTCTTGTTCTAAATACTTCGAAATTTCCTTCATATCGTTATAATCATCTGCAAAGAAACGGATTTGTTTTGTATTATCCCAAATATGTGGTAACATTTTCATATGTTCCCATTTTTTTTGTTTATCTTCTTTTAATAAAAATACTATTTTTAAGTCTTCATAACTGTGGAATGTAATTAATTGCATAATTAAGTTTTGTATGAACTTTTCCACTAGTTTCTCATCATTTTGTACCATTAAAGCTGAAATGTTTTTCTTGGCTAATGAAATTGTAATTGGTGCATCTTTTAATATTTTAGATTTGTTTCCTATTGTATTTAGAATTTCAACTAAATTATCATCTTCCATAGCAAATTGTTCTTCTGGATATTCTATGTCAATTTCTAATGGTACATCTCCAACTCCAAGCCTAACTGTAAGGAAATCATGATCTTCAATATTTCTTTCCCATAATCTAGAATTTTTGGTAGTAATAATTTCATTACATTCTTCTGTTGATACATAATTTTCGAAAAGAATTTTTCTTTGCTTGTCCATTATTTTATCTACTAATGCAATTTTAGAATTTATATAATCTCGATATCGTTTTTGTCTTTTTTCTTCATATTTAATTTTTTGCTTTTTTTCGTATCTTACATTTAGTACTGGAAAAAGTATCATTGTAATTAACATAGCAATTGATATGATTATTGAAGGTATTGCATCTTTTAAGGTTGTTGTTCCATTTATTAATCCATCTATTGTTGAAAAACTAGATACTAACGTAATAACACCCATTGATAAGGTAGAACCTAAAACATAGATTAGTGGCATTCCTTCTTTATTCTGTATTTGTGGTGGTGGATCGATTTTTACTTTTTTGCGTTCAATTACGTTTGTTATTCTAGGCGCTTTTGAGAAGTAATCTTTTTCTGAATAAATTTCCAAATCACTTTCATCTTCTTCTTTTAAATGGGAAAAATTATATTCTTTATTATTAATTTTAAATATTTTTTCATTTAATCTTACTTTTTTTAATGGATTATTTATAAATATACTTCTTCCCATTATAATAATTTTTAGACCCATGATAAAAATAACATCACCATTAAATAATAATCTTATTTGTGAAGATGCTGGTCTGTTATTGATAAAACATCCATAATCTGAATCAAAATTTTCAAACATTAATCTACCATTACTATAGTATATATGTGCATGTTTACTTTTAATTAGGGGATTTTTATAAGTAATTGAATTGTCCCCATCACTTCCAATAAAGATTTCAGAATGACCTTTTACATCAAAGTGCATAAAATTTTCACATGTTGGTGCACAATGTAAAACAAATATTTCATTGGAATGTTGAAAAAGAATATAATAAATACTATATTCTTTTAAAATGGCTTTATCCATGATTTCTTCTGATTCTTTATTACTTTTTTTGGGATTTAAGATTTTTGCATTTTGATTACTGGCAATCTGCCAATTTTCGTTTTTACCTTCTATATTGATCAATTTTTTGTTGTTTTCATCATGAATGGCATAGTTTCCCTGTATAAAGTTTGGTAATTTTACTTTATATAACTTGTCTTTTCCTATTAATGATACAATCAACAAATTCACTTCCCTTTATTTTTATCTTATTGTTTATTTTCATTTTTTGCTTCTTCTGCATTACCTATTAATTCTTTTAGCTTTGCTTTAAATTCCTCTTCTTCCTCATCTACTAAGCCAAAATGATAGATTTTTTCTATTTGTTCATGATTAAATAGACATGTTTGTTTTGATGATAAAAATCCTTCTGGATACATGCATCCACTGTAATCCCACATTTTTCCGCCTTCTTTATCTTCTATTGCACAGAATCCTGTAATCATTACTCTTTTTGTTCCACCTTTTAACATTGCAACTGTTCCTATTGGTAAATATTTTTCTCCTATTTTTTCCATTATCTTTCCTCCCCTTTTGAATCATTTTCTTTACTAAAAATTACTTCTTCTATTTCATTTTGGTTAAATATACATTTTAAATTTTCGTTTTTTTCATTTTCTTTTATTCCAGCATAATCTACTTTACCTATACCTGGCATTTCATAATCAATATATTGTACAATAACTATATAGTTACGTCCTTTCAATTTTACCTTGTCTCCAATTTTAAGTTTTGTTGTAACCGTTATTCCACTATTATTTTCTTCTACCAAAAAATCTTTCAACTCACTAATATTTTTCCTTTTACCATCAACTGTAAAACTAGAAAAATGATTAAAATTAAATTCATCTTCCATGTATTAACCTCCTATTAATAAATTAATTTTATTATTTATGCTTTGCCATACTCCTATTACTCCTCCTACATTAGAAGGTTGATATTGTATCCAGAAAGCTATTTCATAATCTGAAATACCACTTTTTCTTAATTGTTTAATTAAGGTTTTGTCTGCATCAGTCATATCACTTGCAAGACAATTATTTAAAAATTGTCTTCCTTTAATTTCTTGTAATTGATGTGATGCTTGTACTAAAGTTTTAGCACTATCTGTTCTTAAATATTTTTCATTTAAATTTCCTGGATATCTACTTCTATCTAGTGCATCAGCGTCTTTTAAGGCATTAGCAACTTTTTCGGCTAAATCTCTATCCATAGGATTTACTCTATATTTTTCAAATATTTCATTTAAATTTGCATTATTATCAGGAATACTATGGTATTCTATAGCTGCTTGTATAATAGCTATATCATCATCACAAAAATTATCTAAATAATTTATTGCATTTTCTGCACCTTGAATTCCATGAAGATGTCCCTCTACTTCTTTTCCTGCATCATGATACTTAGCAGCTTCAATTAATAATTTTTTCTCTGTTTTATCAAAATTTTCTTTCTCTGCAATATACATTGCATTAAAAATAACATCTTCTATATGTTCTTCTCCGTGTCCAGCTATTGCAGAAGTATAAATTCCACTCATTTTCATATCTCTTACTTCTGCTTCATATTTAGCCATAAGTCCTTTACTATTCATATCTTTAATTACATCAGATAAATCTACCTGTTTAGTTTCTAATTTTCCTTTATAATTATTATAGTATAGTTTGTTATTATCTGCAATACCACTATCTACAACTGACTGAATACTTGATTTAGTTGGTATTAGTTGGGCTTTTACTGTATATTGTCCTGTGTTTTCATCAAAAAATACATCTACTATTTGGTACATGTTATTTCTTCCCAATAGCACTTCTTGCTGTCCCAAACCAGTATGTGCTATAGCATTTGGTTCTATATATGCTACTTTACTTCCTGCAGGAACTTCTATTTCTAATTTCATGAATCTATCATTAAATACTCCCCCTGTAGCAGATGTACTTAGAAAAGCTTTATCATTAAAGATCATACCTGGTCTAGGATTTAGAATTCTATCTCCATCTTTAAAAATATCATCTACATATCTAGTAACTACTAATGACTCAGTAAGTGGTTTAGAGTTTTCTATGATATTATCTAACATTCTTACTGCATCATCAATATTAAGTTCTCCTAGTGTTGAAGATTTTCCAACAAAATTCACAGATCTCTTGAAATAATCATTCATTTCTCCAAAATTTCTTCCATTGAATATTCCTCCTCCGAAATGAGTCTCAGCTCCTCTACAATAAGCATCTATTGCAGGTCCACCTGCAGCTGCAAATGCTAATATTAAATCTGATTCTTCTTGTGATAATTTTCTTCTGTTTTTATATAAATTTTTGAAGTCTTTAAGATTTTCTTTACTTAGATTTTTAGTAGCATAATCATATATTTCTGTATCAGTCATATAACGAATTTCATTTGCTCCTAATCTTCTATATAATTTTTCAAAAATTCCAAATTCCTCTTGACTTAAATTTTTAGTAGCATAGTCATATATTTCTGTATCAGTCATATCATGAATTTTTGAAAATATACCTTTATTATGTAAATCTCCTAAAATTTTAAAATCATTTTCCTTTTTTAATATTTTAGAAGCATAGTCATATATTTCTACTTCAGTCATATTATGAAGCTTATCTAATCCAATTTTATTAGCAAGAAATCCTTTAGGATCTGAAAAATATTCTGCTGCTTGTAATGTATCATTAAGTTTTCTTGAGCCATTATCTAAAGAATTCGGAAATTTATCATTAAAATCATCTATGAAGTTTTTATTTATTTCATTAGAATTTAAACCTTTTGATTCATTTTTTAATTTTATTCCATCCCAAAGTTCTCCTCCTACTGAGCCAACCAATCCAACTCCTGTATTAATTAATAGTGATTGCCATCCACCTTGTTCTAACCATGCTTGTTGGAAATTTTGGTCTGAAGTAAGAGCGTCTATACCAGCTCTAAATGGTGTATCTAAAGCATTAAAACCTGTATCTGTTCCTACTCTTATAGCTGAAGATGCTAATTGTGAACCTCCTTTTATTGTCCAACCAGCTAATTTTCCTCCAACATACCATTGAACTCCTTCCCAAACTCCATTTGTTACTCCATAAAATATTCCTTTAGCTCCATTTTCTAATGTTCTCCAATCTTCTGGTAATTCTCTTATTTGTTTCATGGCGTTAAATTCTTCTTCGCCTATTTTTCCATTTTTATAATCTTCTTCTATTTCTTTCCAATCTTCTTCATCTATACTTCTAATCATTTGATAAGAATTAAATTGTTCTGCTGTTATCTCACCTTTTTCATACTTTCTTTTCATACCTTCCCATGATGCATCTCTTGCATTTGCCCAATGTTCTGCTGTATACTTCCCAGTTCCAGCTGCTGTTGCAAATGCAGCAGATGCAGTTGTAAATGATCCAGCCCCTGCTGTTGCTGCTCCTCCAAGTCCGTAATGTTGCTACAGTTAAAGCAATAATACCTGCTACGTATCCTATTCCTGAAACAATATTATTTATAGTACTATCTGATTTTAAAGCATTTATTGCATTTTCATCTAACCATTTTCCAATAGCATTCTTTTCATAGAAATCTTTGAACCAGTTTCCAACATGGTCTTCTGCTACAAATCCCATTACGCCTTTCCACATATCCCCTGTAATAGAAGACCATTCTTCTTGATTACCATTTGCCAAACTCACTAAATAAGAAACTCCATCTCCAATTCCTGTAGCAACACTCGTCACACCTGTACCAATTATAACAACTAAATCAAATATTGATTCTAATAATTGTCCTATCCCTTTTACAAAAGATACTATTACATTAGCAACAGAAGCAAAAGTTGTTTTTACAAAATCCCAACTTGGCTCAAGTATATTTTCATATAACCAATTGCAACCAGAAGAAACTGTCGCTTTTACTGACTCATAAGCGGGTTTTATTTTATCATTATAGAAATTTTCTACTCCTTCTTTTATTTCTGCACCAGTATTAAGCATCCATTCAAATCCATTTTTTATGTTTTCTACTACTTTTGATCCTGTTTGTTTTGCAAGATCTACAGGATCTGATAATATTTTTCCTGATGCTACATAATCTATTATACTAAAAGTAGTTTTTTTGGTATTTTCTATAAAACTACTTATGTCACTATTTTCTATTTTTGCTATTTTAGCTCCTATTTGATTTATTGAATTTGTTCCTGATTTATGCGCAGTATTAATAGATGGATTAAATGCTGTAAATGAATTATTTAATTGGTTTGCAATTTTTTTTTCTACATCGGTAAAACTATTTATTTTTTGAATTAACCAATTTTCATTTGTTTTGTTTTGCTCTCGTATATTATCTATATTATTAGGAATACTTCTTAATTGTCCAGCATCCGAAAAATCTTTTGGAATAAATATAGAGGAAATTATACTTCGAGATGAATCTAAATACTGATCTATACGTCTTACATTGGGTATTGCTTTCTTAATACCTTCTACATTGAAACTAAATGCCATTTTTTCCTCCTTTTTTTATTTTAAGATTTTGACATATTTTGTAACTTTTCATTATAGCTTTTAAGAAACCACCTTTCGCTATTTATTTTTTCGTCAATTTGTCTTATCATATTATTAGTTTTTGTTATAATATTGGTTAATTGATTTATTTTTTCCTTAATTTGATTATCAATTTGCTCAAATTCTAGCTTTTTTTTATCTGCTTCTTGACTTGAATAATTTTCTGTGAAGATCCTGTAAGCATTTTGCGCCTCCGTTCTACCTCGTTTTAATTCGTCTATTGCTCGAAGAATTCTATTACGCATTTCTTCATATTGTCCTTTCTTTTTTGATAATTCATCTATGGAATTATTACATTTATTTATTTCACGTTGAATATCTTTTTTTTTCATCTAAAATATAATCCTCTCTTTTTCATTTTATAGACATTTCCTTTGATAACTGCACTTAACAATTATCAAAGAAAATACCTACAAAATAATTGATTTCTATGATACTGTATTTGCTTTTTCTGTACTTTCAATATCTTGTTGTGTTTGTGTCATTAGTTTTGAAAATTGACTTTCAATATTTTCAAATGAAGTAACTATGTTTGTTTTTAATTTAGTAAATTTTGCTTTAAATGCTTCAGAAGCTTCACTTTGCCATTTGATTTGTTTATATTGTGTTTCAATTTGATTCATCTGTGTTTTAGCATTTTTAAAGTTTGTTGAAACTGTTTTTTGTATAGATGAAACAGTCGCAGCTATAAATTTCATACCAATATCATTAGGTACAGTTATATTCGTAATTTTAGTAGGCGATTCTTTTACTGCTGATGTTACATTAGCTCCTTTGTCTGCTTGTGAATAGTTATTAGCAACTATTTCTAAAGTATATGGCACTTCAGCTACCACTAAATTTAATATGTCATTAATTTGTGGAATTATGTTGTTAAATAATTTTACTAATTCATTGTATCTTTTTCCATACCATGAACTGTGCATGTCTGTTATACTTTTATAGGCTTTTGTCATTTCAGTATTAAGTTGCTTTCCAGATGCTCTCATTTGTGATGCTTGCTTTGGCATTGCTTCATAATCAACATTCATAATTTTAGCCATTTTATTTTCCCCCTCTCTTATTTTATTTGTTTACATTTTAATAAACTAAAATAGTTGTATCACAAGTTAACAAAAAATGCAACAGAAAATAAAATTTTTTTTATTTTTGTTACATTTTTTTTATTTTTACACTTTATTATAAACTATCTAAACTTTCTTGCACGTAGGATAAATTTTTCTAATAGCAATACCACTGCATACATAATTCCTGCTACAATTCCTAAAATAATTACACTAGCCATTACTAAATCTAACTTAAATACCTGACCTCCATATACTATTAAATATCCGAAGTCCTGCTTTTGAAACTAAGAATTCACCTGATATTACACCTACTAATGAAAGTCCTATATTTACTTTCAAAGAATTAATAAAAGTAGATAAATTCGCTGGTATAACAATTTTCATTAAAATTTGTAATTTTGATGC
>CANRFE010000036.1 GCA_947629805.1 uncultured Clostridia bacterium
CACAATAGAAGTGCTGGTATAGTCTTGCAAAATTTATTAGTAGATAAAAACTAATATACTTATCAGCTAAAACTCTTAATTTCAATAAGTTCAAAAATTGCTTTTTTTAAGATTATAAATGAGGATTTATGCTATTTTATGAGCTTTATAAAAGTTTGTGTCCCCAGGCTGTCCCCATTTACGTCAAAATTACATCAAGGTCAAAAAAACAAGAGTCCACAATCTCTTGCGACTCTAATAAAATTTGTGGTTGCGGGGGCAGGACTCGAACCTGCGACCTTCGGGTTATGAGCCCGACGAGCTGCCAACTGCTCCACCCCGCGATATATAATTTAATTGACTTTCTTAGTATAACGCGAAATACTAAAAAAGTCAAGCATTTCATAAAATTTTTATAATTTATCTTTTGATTTTTAGTATTCTTTTATTTTTTCAAAATTTAAATAACTTGATGCTTTTTTCTAATTTATGCAAAAACTAAAAAAATATACTTAACTAAAAAAATTTTTTAATTTTTTCCTACACCTATCTTTTATCATCACCTATTCATATTATTTTTAATTTCCATAAAATAACAAATAATAAAAACAAATAACAAAATAAATCTTCTCTGGTACAGAGCAGAAATATATATACAACTAGAAAAGCTAACAATTTTATAAAATGGTAAAAAAAGTAGACACAAAAAATCTACTTTCTTTTTACCACTTCACAATCTAGTTAGCTCCTCTTCTAGCTAGCTCTTCTTATTTTTTCACACAAAGCATGAAATCTTTCATTTTCAATATATTGCAAAGTAAGATAATTCATTAAACCATTCTTCTGGGCTATTTCATTCCATTCTTCTCCACTTGGAATTTCTGGTAATTTTTTTATCATTTCTAGGGATTTTTGATACATTTCTTCCATATTAACCACCTCATAATTAAAGTATATCACATTATGTTACTTTTCTTTGTCGAAGTTTGACACATTTCAAAATTATTTTACACAAATATTATTTTTAATTTTATTAAACTTACTGTTTCCTATCCCGCTCACATTTTGAATATCTTCTATGGTATTAAATTTTCCATTTTCTTTTCGATATGCTACAATTTTTTCTGCAATACTACTTCCAATCCCTGGTAATTCTTGTAGTTCCTCTACATTTGCTGTGTTAATATTAACCATTACATTTTCCTTTTGTATCCCACTCTCTTCTGTTCTAATAGAAAAAGAACTATCACTTGTTATAATAGGTAACTCTTCTTTGTCTTTTACACTTGGAATATAAATTTTTTGCGCATCTGCTAAAACATAAGCTAAATTTACTTTACTAATATCTGCATCTTGTGTTAAACCTCCTGCCTGCTCAATAGCATCTATCACTCTTGCTCCTTCTTCTAAAGAAATTACTCCTTCTTTTACTACTTCTCCTGAAATATGAACAACAATAGTTGCTTTCTTTTTTTCCTCTATTTCTTCCTCAACATACATTTCATTCTTTTGTTCCACATTTTCTATATTTTCCCATATAAAATAATCTTCTTCTTTTTTTTGCATAACATAATAAACCATTGCACTTATGAATAGAATGACTATACAAATTCCTAGAATATATAATTTTTTCTTATCTTCTAACATAAACTCCCTCCTTATAAAAAAATGATTTTTTTCTTAATTCTATGAAAATACTTGAATTTCTATAGAAACTACGATATGATAACTAACATAAAAACAAAACTAAAACATAGACTATAATAAAACATTTTGAAATTAAGAAATGAGGAAAAAATGAAAAAGAAAAAAATAATACTGTTACTTTTTATTATGCTAACTTTTGTATTCCCTCTTTTTTCTACCACCTCCTTAGCCAATCCCACTTCTCTTACTACTTATTCTCCTCACTGTATTCTCATGGAAGCTTCTACAGGAAAAATTATTTATGAAAAAGATTCTCATGCAAAAGTTCCACCCGCTAGTACTACAAAAATCATGACCGCTATTCTAACGCTTGAAAATTGTTCCTTAACAGAAACTGCAACCGTTAGCCATAATGCTATTTACAGCGTTCCTCTTACCTATACGCATGCTTATTTAGTAGAAGGAGAAATTCTTACGATTGAGCAATTACTCCATATTCTTTTAATTCCTTCTGCAAACGACGCTGCTAATGTTTTGGCAGAACATATTGCTGGATCTGTAGAAAGTTTTGCTACTATGATGAATACCAAAGCTTTAGAGTTAGGAATGCAAGATACGAATTTCGTAAATCCTAATGGAGTACAAAATGAAAATCATTACTCCAGTGCTTACGATTTAGCATTACTTGGACGTTATGCTATGCAAAATGAAATCTTTCGCAAAATTGTTACGACGAAAGAATATACACTTCCTGCTACCAATAAGTATCCAACAGCAGATCGTTACTTTAGTACCACAAACGAATTAATTATTCCTGACGATCGTAATAGTGTTGATAATTATTATTATCCTTATGCAACTGGTATTAAAACAGGTTATACGAACCCTGCAAAAAACTGTATTGTTGCAAGTAGTAAAAAAGAGGATATAGAATACATTGTTGTTATTTTAGGAGCAGATAAAACAGAAAATGGGCTAAGCGGTCGTTATCTAGATTGTATTAATTTATTTAATTATGCTTTTGAAAATTACACTACTAAAAATTTAGATTTAATTGTAAAAGATAAAATAACATTATTATTAAAACAAGATACAAATCTTTCTTCTCTGACGCCAAATATTGAAATTACTTCTGAATTAGTCGCACCAATTGCTAAAAATACAGTAGTGGGAACCATTACTTATAATATTGACGGAAATGTATATACTTCTGATTTATTAGCCGGTACCGATGTAATGGAATCCAATGCATTCACTACCTTTTTAACCATTTTCTCTATTGTAATTGTACTATTTCTTTTATATCGTCTACTAAATTTAAATCAGAAAAAACGTAAAAAATATAAGAAAAGCAGAAAGAAAGCAAATCATAATAAAGATAATTATTTATATTGGTAAAAAAATAGGGCATAGAATTTTATCTAAGCCCTATTTTATATTTTTATTGATAATCTTTTCCAATAATTACTGTAAAATCTACATTTGAATTATCCGAACCACTCGTATTGGTTCCTATTCCTAAAATCTCCTTAATATTTTTCTCTTCTTTTCTAGCTTGATTTGTTCGATTAATAATAGTTGTATTAGTCGTAGAAGAGGTGGTTCCACTTTTTATAATATTATACCCTGCTTGTTTTAATTTTTCTTTTACTTGTATTAAAACTTCGCTATCCCCTGTTCCATTTAATAATTCTATTGTAATTTCCTCGTCTTCTTTTGCATTTTCATCTGTTATTGTATTAGTAGTTTGGTTTGTATTTTCTTCTTCTGTTATTATTTTATCGGTAAATAAATCTTGAATAACTTGTTTTGTTTTGGTTTTATCTGCTGTATAAATCCAAATTCCATTACATGTTTCGGACTCTCCTGGCAATGTATCTGATACAATACGAGAAGTATCAAACTTAAATGCATACGGAATATAATATTTTAAGATTTCAAAATCCAAATTACTTCTTACACTATTTTTTATAATATCCAATAGATTTAATACTTTTGTTACATTTTCTATTTTTAACAATTGCTTTGCAGTTGCTTGAATAAATTCTCTTTGTGTTCTCATTCTTCCAATATCATTGTCCCCATATTCTGTAGGATAGGTTGTCCAATCTTGATTATGACGAAAACGAAGCAATTGTTCTGCTTTTGCACCATCTATTAATTGTTCTCCTGCCTGTAAATGAATATGCAAATCTTGGTTAGTATCATCATAGTTCATATCTATTGGTACATTAAACCATACTCCTCCTATTGTATCTACTATTTTAATAATGGCATCTGTGTCTACCAAAAGATAATATTCTATGTTTAACCCTGTTAAGTTATTAACACATTCTACGGTTTCTTCTATATTTTCCCCATTACGATAAACTGCATTCATTTTATAACTTGCTAAATAATTTGGTGTAGCAGTATCTTTATTTTTCTTTCCTACATAAGTATCTCTTGGAATAGATAATAAAGAAGCTTGTTGTGTTTGGGGATTATAAGACATGACCATAATACTATCTGTTAAGTTATATCCGTCGCCTACTCCACTTTCCCCTAAAACTAAAATGTTAATTCTTCCTACTGTTTTTAATTTTTCTGGATCAATTCCAAGTGCCGTTGCGGATAAGGGATCATATTCTTTATCCTCCATCGTGCTAGTATGTCTATAATAATTATACGCAAAATAACTAGCATATCCCACAAATAGAAGGAATAGGAAAAGCAACATGATTTTTAGTACTTTTTTTATTCCACTTTTCTTCTTTTTTTTACTATCTTTTGCATCGGTTTGCTTTTTCAATTTTTTCACTCCTATTTTTTCAGTTGCAAGCAGTATATCAAATTCTATATAAAATAGCAATATTTTTCTAGAATTTTTTCCACCTATAAGAAAAAAAGATAAAGCCAAAAGTTGAAGTCATCAACAAAGGTTTATCTTTTTGCTTTTTACAATGCTATATTTAATAAAATATTATGGTCATATAATAAACTTCCTATAAAAGATTTATGAATTGCTACTATTATACCTGTTTGTTCTATCATTGGACTAATAAAAGATAAAATCGCTAACAAAACAGAAACAATAACAAATGCTTTTAATAGTCCATATATAATTCCACCCGTTTTATCAAATTGTTTTACTATTGGTAAATCGGTAAAGAGACTGGACAACGCACTAACAAAAATAAGACCAATTCTAATAACAAGAAACAATCCAATTGCTACGCCAACATTTATCGTTGTTGTTGCAATATTTTCTGCCACTACTGGCACAATATTTTCTCTTGCTTCTGTTTCCGCTTCTTCTACGGCTTTATTAATATAATTTACCATTGCTTTAGGTAGGTTGGTATCTTCTTCTATTTTTCCATGAATAGCAATATCATCGCCCACTAAATTAATTACCGCTTCTTTTATTTTATCTTCTATTTGTGTGTTCTTCATTACCAAATTACTAACGGGCTTAAATAAAATAGCTGCTAGAATCAAAGCAATAACAAAAGAAAAAATTTTAATAACACATTTTGTTAATCCTTTTTGATAGCCAAAAAAGATACTAACAGCAAAAATTCCTACAATAATCAGATCCATTATAATCGACATTTTTAGTTCCTCCTTATAATTCTATAATTTCTATTTTATCACGATAAACAATTCCTGCAAAATTTGAATTAATAACAATTTTTCTCACTTCTTGGCTTGAAGTATATTTTTTTATTAACCATCCATTTGTTCCAATAAAGTGAACTTCTGAACCTAAATTTAATGCAATAACGTCTTCGTAATCATAGACTTCTTTTATAACACTATCAATAGTATATTGATTGCTTTTTTTATTTCCGACATGAATTAGTTCGACGATACTTTGCGTACTTAATAATACATTTTTTTCTAAAACACGTAAAACATAATTATTTAATTTTACATCCGCAAAGGGAATTTTTTGTTCTTCTTTTAATTTACATAATTCTTCGTTTGTTTCATTTTGTATAATGCAAATAGAATCGTCATACATACACACTAATTTATTCCCGTCTTGATATTTTAAGTTTAAAATTGTACTATTACTTGGAGCGTTAATAGAAGAGATAATAGATTCCGTTGATGTTTCTTGTGCTTGCGCTTTTTGAATAGAAATAGTTTTAATCATAGATTGTACCAAAGTACCATTGGTACTAATTTCTGCAATACTTAAATATTTATTGTCATAAGAAATATCTATATCCATAGTCGTGTTGGATAAAAAAGTCTTAAACATTTCATTTCCTTTTGCATCGAAAATTTCTACCACAGATTTATACGTTGTTCCTGTTAGTACAACCGCTACATATCCATTCTTATTCACTGCTATACGACTAATATTTCCTTCCAATTCTTTGTTCCAAACAATATTATTTCCAGAAATTAAATAAATTTTTTGTTTTCCTGTTTCTGCCATTAATAAAAAACGATTATTGGTATCTATCATTGGATTCGTAATTTCTATTGTTAATTCATATTCTTTTTTCCCTGAAATGTTATACCCAACTAATGTATTTTTGTTAAAGATACTAATGTATTTATCATAAGCATATACTCCATAATTTTCCGATTCTTCTAGTGCTATTGAATTAACATGATTTTCACTAACATTTTTCATTAAAACATATTTATCCACCATTTCTCGAAAAGATTTATTTCCTATATAGAAACAAAATAAAACAGCAAAAATAAGAATTATAATAAAAAAAACACTTACTCTTATTACTCTTTTTCTGTTCAATTGTTTTTCTTTTCGTTCTGGTTCATCTATTCCAATAATTTTCATGCATAACTCCTATTTTTCTCTTCTATTACTTTTATATCAGTTTTTCGTATTTTTTTCAAGTGTATTTTTGAATAATACTAGAATTTGTATGAAACCCAACATTCCAAAAAGTGGATATAAAATTTGTACTAATTTTGAAAAACCAATATGAGAAAGAAAGATTCCTATTATACTCATGAAAAGTAAATTTCTATGATATTTTTTTTCTGTTTTACTAACATTTCTTAAAAAACTATACCCTGCTGCAATAGCAGAAGTAAAAATAGAAACTATCATAATAAAACCATAAAGATAAGAAAAAATTTTTCCAAACTCTTTACTTATTTCTAGTAATGGCATTTCTAAATTCTGAATAAAGAATTGCCCTTTTAGTAGCAAGCCATATAAACCAAAAGCCAATACCATTATGCTGATACCACAAAGTAAGGCTATCGTTTGAATGTCTTTGCTTGTATTACAATAAGATTTTACATTAACTAAAATGGGAATTAATAAAATACTATTATAACTAGCATATAAAAAACTACTCCATAGAAAACCTTGTTGTTTTGTTTCTATTAGGGAAGTAGCTAGCCTACTTTCTATTAAATAGGGAATATTTTTCACACTCAAATAAAAAATAAATAATAATAAAAATGGAACCAAATATTCATTTATTTTCATAATACCTTTTAAGTTTTTTTGAAAAACAAAATAGCAAAGCAATACAAAAATACTACTTGAAACCAAAGGAGAAATTTCATAAGCTTGTTTCATATAAGCACTAAATCCAGCTACCATAACTAAAAAAGAAAGGAAGAAAAAACTATTTACTAATATAAGAAAATAAGAATTTATTTTTTTATGCTTTGAATTAATATATTTTAAAAAAGACGTATAATTCTCTATATTATTTTCTTTTGCTTTTTTCAAAACAAGATAAATTAGAATAGATATAATGAGGCTAGCTATGCTAAGTCCTAGTATTCCATAATAGCCATATTGATTAAAAAACAGATAAATTTCTCTACCAGAGGCAAAACCAGCACCTATTAAAGTACCCATAATAACAAAAACTACTTTTAGGATATTTTTCAAAATAGAACTCCTTTAAACAAAAAAACTCTCCTATACTAAATGATATGAGAGTTTTTATTGTTTATTCTATTTTTTTCTTCTACGTACTTGCCATACGATAATGCCAACTACAATAATACCAACTGGTACTAAAAAGATAATAGCTACAATGATATTATGCTGCATTTGTGTTACATTATAACTAACACTATCTACATCTTTTCGAATGGTGATGGTATCGGTTCTCTGGGTTAAATACGAAATGGAATTGATTGCAACATCATCATTATTGCAAAGCATATTAGCATAAGTAGAATAAGTATTATTCATAGTAATCGGTTGATTCGTAGCAAAAACGGCATTGGAATATACAATCATTTGGGCTTCTTTTCCCTCTTCTAAACTTCTTGTAACAATAGCTCCTATAATACTATTTCCTGCTTCTGTATCTAAATTTGTTTTTGCACTAGAAGAAAGCTCTAAATGTGTTCTTAAAAAAGCACTATCACTAGTTTGCGCTAAAACACTATAGTTGACTCCTAAATTTTCTAAAGCTTCTTCCTCTTGAAAATTAATTTTTCCACTACTTATTACACAAATATTCATATTCATGTTAAAGTTTTCTTTTAAAAGACTGGTATTAACTTCTGCAATAATAAAATGAGGAGAACCATATAGCATTTTGCTTTGATCTTGCTCCATTAACACTCCTTCAGAAATAGAAAAACCATATAAATCTAAAACTTGTTGAAAGTTCGGCATTTTTGTTCCTAAAATATTACTGTCTACAAGTAATAATATCTTTCCTCCACGATTGCTATAAGCAATTAATTGGTCTCTTTCCGATTCTAGTAAATCTTCTTTTAAGGTTGTAATCACTAAACAACTACAATCTTCTGGTACACTTTCCGTTGTTAAAAGGTTTAAGCTTAGTACTTCATTTGCTTCTTTTGTAATATTTTGCTGTAGTAATTGAAAATAACTGCTATCGTAATTATTATGTCCTTCTAAAAAATATACTTTTGGTTTTTCTTCAATAGTAACTTCTATAATCGCATTTGTAATAGCTTCTTCTGTTATATCAATTTGTTCATAAGTAGTATAATCATAAGTATATAAGTCATATAAAGATAATACGGTTTCTCTTTCTCCAGACTTAATAATAATTAAACTATCTGTACTTTCTATTCCATACGCAGTAGTAAGGTCTGTTCTAGTACTTAAATCATCTATTCTCTCTATAGTAATATGAGAATTTAATTGGGTGTATTTATTTGTAAAATCTAATAAATATACATAATCTTTTAAGTTTAATAATTGTATTTGGACATCCTTTTCTAAATTTCCTAACTTTGTAATGGTACTTTCTGATATAGAATAGACTTTATCCGTTGTGAAATCTATATCTTTTACATTTAATTTTTTTACTCCGTAATTAATGCCAAAATAAAGAGCAAATATAATTCCTATTAATAAAATTGTTAAAAATGTATCTTTAAGCCATTTCCTTTTAATTATTTCTATTAATTTTTTCACTTTTCCTTCTCCTTTCTATCCTTTTTAATGACTAATTTTTCGTCTTTGCATTACAAGAATCGTTAAGCCAATAAAGACAATAGAAAAAGATACAAGCCCTGCTATTTCTGTTAGAGAAACAACTCCCGATGGGAATTTTTCATAAAAATTAATAATAGATAAATTGGCTAATACTTCATTAATATTTTCTAAGAAGATAGACATAATCAAAAAAGCAATAGTAAGAATAGCAGCAATAACTTGATTTTCTGTAATACTAGAGGCTAACATTCCAACTGATATTGCAGCAATACTAATAAGAAGAAAACCTAGCATAGAGGTAAGAATTGGAATGATACTTGTTTTCGCAAAAAAACATACAATAGCATAGTAACCAAAAGAAATTAAAAGAGTAATGAGAATAACTCCTAAAGCTGCTAATAGTTTTCCAAAAACTACTTTCGTAATACTGATTGGTGCTGTTAAAATTAGTTGCTCTGTTCCATTTTTTCTTTCTTCTGCAAACATTCTCATAGTTAAAATAGGTGCTGCAATAATTAAACCATATAAAGCTACATAATAGTATAAGGAACTTAAATCTACGGAGCCTGTTTGCACACTCGTTAAATAAAAGAATATACTACATACCAATAATAAAATTCCCACTACAACATAACCAATAGGGGATAAAAAGTAAGATTTAAATTCTTTTTTTATAATTGCCCACATTATTTTTTACCTCCTTTTTTTGTTTTCTTTTCTTCGCTTTTTTCTGTGTTTTCTACTAATTTAATAAAGGCATCTTCTAGTGTTGTTTCTGCTTTTTTTAATTCAAAAATGGTAATTCCTTCTTTTGGTAAAACATCAAATAATGTTTTTCTTACATCTTTTTCAGGTGCCGAAATAATTTCATATTGTTTGGTTCCGTCTTCATTATCTTTTACCATTTTAATTTCTTGTACATCTTGTATTTTATTTTTAAGATATGGCATTCTTTCTTCTTTGTCTTCTACAGTTACTAAGATAATATTTTTCTCTTTCGTCTTTTCTTCTAAGTTCTCTGGCGTATCAATTGCAACAATTTTTCCCTTATTCAAAATAATAACTCTTTCACAAATTTGGCTAACTTCTGATAAAATATGAGAACTTAAAATAACCGTATGATTTTTTCCTAATTTTTTAATTAAATTTCGAATTTCAATAATTTGTTTTGGATCCAAGCCTACAGTTGGTTCATCTAAAATTAAAACTTCTGGATTTCCTACTAATGCTCCTGCCATACTGACTCTTTGTTTATATCCTCTGGATAAATTGCGAATTAATTTATTCTGTACCTCTTCTAGTCCTGTTTCTTTTAATACAGTTTGTACTTCTTCTTTTCTCTTTGCTCTTTTTACTAATTTTAATTCTGCCATATAAGAAACAAACTCTTTTACCGTTAATTCTGTATATAAGGGAACATTTTCTGGCATATATCCAATTTGTTTTTTCGCTTTTTTGGTCTTTTTTAAGATATCATAACCATTTACACTAATGGTTCCTTTGGTTGGTTCAATAAAACCCGTTATCATATTCATAGTACTACTTTTTCCTGCTCCATTTGGCCCTAAAAAACCTACAACTTCTCCATCTTTTACAGTAAAACTAATGTTATCTACCGCTGTAAAATTGCCATACTTTTTGGTCACATTTTTTACTTCTATCAATTTGATTCCTCCTTACTCTTGTTTTGAAAAATATTTTTTATTGCTCAAAATGATTATTTCCGTAGTCTTTCCAAATTTTACCTTATCATATTACCATTTTCTTTTTTATTATGCAAGTATGTTCACATAGATTTCACAAAAAAAGAAAGAATTAAAAACTTTTTGAACATAAGTATTATATAAAAAAGTAAACACTAAAAAGCTTCTATTTTCTTGTTTTGAAAAATGCTCGAAGATATAATAAAACAAAA